>JAHFCD010000115.1 GCA_023249695.1 Elusimicrobiota bacterium | reverse complement strand
GACCTCCTGCCCGAGGAGATCCTCAGCCGCCCGAAAATGGGCTTCGGCATACCGCTCGGCGCGTGGTTCCGCGGCGGGCTCAAGAATTTCTGGGAAGAGAACGTGCTCTCGAAGAAGGCCTTGGCCCGCGGCTACTTCAACGAGGCGACTTTGCGCGGGCTTTGGGCCGAGCATCAAAGCGGCAAGCGCGACCACGGCTACCGCCTCTGGGCGCTCCTGATGCTCGAGCTCTTCCACCGCCACGCCGACGAGGCGCTCCCCGCGCCGGCCGTCGCCGCCCGCTGAGCTCGGTCCAGGACCGAGCTCACGGCTTATCCGAGCTTGAGGGCGGAGAGGATCAGCTGCACGCCGATGGCGGCCAGAAGCAGGCCCATGAGGCGGGTAATGATGTTGAGGATGGTCGGGGAGAGCTTCTTGGCGCTGTCGGCCGCGAGCGTCAGCGTCCAGTAGCTGATGAAAGCCACCAAGGCGATGAGCGCGTAGAAGATCGCCTTCTGCGGCAGATTCGAAGCGCGTCCGGCCAGCACGATCGAGGTCGTGATCGCGCCCGGCCCGGCCAGAAGGGGGACCGCCAACGGCGTGATCGCGATGTCGTCCTTGCTCATGCCCTCGGCGAACTCCTCGGGCGTCTCGCGCATCGGCGATTTCTGGGCGCGGATCATGTCGAGCGAGGAGAGCAGGAGCACGAGGCCGCCCGCGATCTGGAACGCGGGCAAGGTGATGCCGAACAACTTGAAGATCGCCGGGCCGAGGGCGGCGAACGCGCCCATGACGCCGGCGCAGGTGATGCAGGCCGTCCGCGCCATGCGACGGCGCTGCTCGGCGGTGTCGCGCGCCGTCATCGCGAGGAAGGTCGGGACCGCCGCGAAGGGGTCCACGATCGCGAAGAGCGAGCCGAAGGTCAGAAAGGCATATTCCATCATGACCGGGACATTTTACCCTTTCCTCCCCGCCGAGTTCCTTGCTTCCGGTCAACTGTTTCCGTCATGACCGTTAGGCCTGACGCCATGGCCAATGGAAAATAGCCTTAAATTTCCTACAATTGACCGCAATGGAACGTGAAATCGGCGTCGGGGGGTTCTCCGTCAGCCCGTTGGCGCGGCGCTACGTCAACGAGGTCCTCGACTCCAATCGCCTCTCCTACGGCCCCTTCCACCGCCGCTTCGAGGGCGCCTTCGCGGCGGAGCACGACTCCAAGCACTCCGTCTTCTGCAACTCGGGCACGAGCGCCCTGCAGATCGCTCTTCAGGCCCTGAAGGAAAAGCACGGTTGGGCTGACGGCGACGAGGTCATCGTCCCGTCGATCACTTTCATCGCGACGTCGAACATCGTCCTGCACAACCGCATGGTGCCGGTGTTCGCCGACGTCGATCCTCTCACGTACACGCTCGACCCCGCCAAATTCGAGGCCGCGATCGGCCCCAAGACGCGCGCCGTGATCCCGGTCCACCTGCTCGGCCTGCCCGCGGACATGGACCCGATCGCGCAGGTCGCGCGCAAGCGCGGCCTGGCCATCATCGAGGACTCCGCCGAGACGATGTTCGCGCGCTACAAGGGACGCAAGGTCGGCTCGCTCGGCGACATCGGCTGCTTCTCGACCTACATCGCCCACTACATCGTCACCGGCGTCGGCGGCCTGGCGACGACGAGCGACCCGGACCTCGCGGTGCGCCTGCGCAGCCTGATGAACCACGGGCGCGACTCGATCTACCTGTCGATCGACGACGACAAGGGCGCGACGGGCGCGAAGCTTCACGAGATCGTGGCCAAGCGCTTCCAGTTCGTCTCCGTCGGCCACAGCTACCGCGCCACCGAGCTCGAGGCGGCCCTGGGCCTGGCCCAGCTCGAGGAGAAGGACGGCATCGTCGCCGCGCGCACCGGCATGGCCAAGCGCCTGAGCGCCGGCCTCAAGGAGTTCGAGGACCGCCTTCAGCTCCCCTTCTGTCCCACCGACCGCGACCACACCTTCATGCTTTACGGCCTCGTGCTCAAGAACGCGGACAAGGCGCCGCTCGTGAACTTCCTCGAGGACCGCGGCGTCGAGACGCGCGACATGCTCCCGTTATTAAACCAGCCGGTATATCGGCGTCTGTTCGGCGACCTCGAGCCGAAATTCCCGGTCGCGAAAAGCCTGAACCGCTCCGCGTTCTACATCGGCTGCCACCAGTACATGACTCCCGACGACGCGGATTACGTGATCGAGCAGTTCCGCGCCTTCTTCCGGTCGCGTTGAGCATGATGAAGGTTTCGGTCGTCATCGATAACCATAATTACGGGCGCTTTCTCCGGGAGACGCTCGACTCGGTCCTCGCTCAAGCCCTCGACGACGCCGCCGTTGAAATCGTCGTCGTCGACGACGGCTCCACCGACGATTCCCGCGAGATTCTGGCGTCCTACGCTCCGCGCGTGAAGTCGTTGCTTCAGGCGCGGCAGGGGCAGGCCATGGCCTTCAACAACGGCCTGGCCGCCGCGACGGGCGATGTCGTTTGCCTTCTCGACTCCGACGACGTTTTCCTCCCCGGGAAGCTCGCGGCCGTCGTCGCGGCCTTCGCGGACCCCAAGATCTCGTGCGTCCAGCATTTTCTCAACGACACCGACGCGAAGCTCGTCCCGCTGCCGCGCCGCTTCCCCGCCTGGCCCGCGCGCTACACGCTCGACGATTACGCCGCCGGACGAACGGAGTTCACCGCGACCTCCGGCCTGGCGTTCCGCCGCGAGACCCTGCTCAAGCTCCTGCCGATCCCGAAGGACCTGTTCTATTATCTCGACGACTTCCTGACCGCGCACGCGCTGTTCTTCGGGGAGATCTCGAATCTCCCCGCGGTCCTCGGCCTGCACCGCATGCACGGCGCGAACTGGTGCGCGGGCGGCCTCGAGGACCCGGCGAAGATCGAGCGGGACTTCGCCGACCGGGCTAATTACGGGGCGCATCGCGAGCGCTGGCTCGCGGAGGCCGGACGGACCCGCGCGCCCGAGGCCGTCGACGCCGAGCGCCTGGAGCTGTGGCGCCGCCGGGTCCTGCTTGAGTCCCTGCGCGCCCGTCCGCTCGAGGCCGCGCGCGTCTGGCGCGAGGGGCTGCGCGGCCTGCCCAAGACCCGTCACGCGCGCTTTCGCGCCGCGACGACGGCCCTCGCCGTCCTGTCGCCCACCTTGTATTTGACGCTGTACGATTGGTATTCGCGGCCATGAGCGAGACCGCGGACCTGACGGTGGTGGTTCCCACGCTCAACGAGGAGGGCGCCTTGCGCCAGGTCCTGCCGCGGCTCAAGGCCGTGTTCGCGAGCCTGGGCCTGCGCGGCGAGATTCTCGTCGTGGACGGCCGCTCGACGGACGCGACCGCGGCCGTCGCCGAGGCCGGCGGCGCGCGCGTGCTCGTTCAGACGGGGCGCGGTCTCGGCGGCGCCTTACGCGAGGGCCTGCTGGCCGCGAGCGCTCCCTGGATCGCGGTCGTGGACGCCGACGGCTCCCATCCTCCCGAGGTCCTGGCCGACCTGTGGGCCAGCCGCGAGGGCCGCGACGTCCTCATCGCGTCGCGCTACATCCCCGGCGGCTCGGCCGTGATGGGCGTCGCGCGCCAGATTTTGAGCCGCGCCCTGAACCTGGTCGCCCGCCTCGTCTTGGATCTGCCGGTCCATGACTCCTCGGGCGGCTTCCGCCTGTACCGCGCCGAGCTCGTTCGCTCCGCGTGCGCGGACTCCGCGGCGAACGACTTCACGGTTCAGCAGGAGCTGCTCGTCGCGATCCTGTCGCGAGGCGGGAAGGTTCTGGAAATTCCTTTTCGCTACGAGCCGCGCCTCGACGGCGTCTCGAAGGCCTCGGCCCTCCGGCTGGCCCCGGCCTATGTCGGCATGCTCTGCAGGCTTCGGGGGAGGCTCTGATGACGACGCTGACGCGCCTGGAGACGTTGTCCGCGGCCGATCGCTTCAACGACGAAGTATGGAGCCGCGTGCAGTCCTTCATCGGGACCGACATCCTCGAGGTCGGCATGGGGATCGGCATCTTCACCGAGAAGCTGCTGACCCGCGGCAAGGTCTTCGGCGTGGAGATCGTGCCGGAGTTCGTGGAGGAGGCGCGCCGCCGCCTCGGCGAGCGGCCGGAGCTCGAGTACCTCGTCGCCGACATCGGGGGCGCCGCCCTGCCCGATTCCCTGCGCGGGCGCGCCTTTGATACCATCGTGTGCATGAACGTGCTCGAGCACATCGAAGACGACCGCGGGACGCTGTCCCGCTTCCTCGGCCTGCTGAAGCCGGGGGGCAAGCTCGTGCTCGTCGTGCCCGCCCACATGTGGCTGTACAATCCGCTCGACGCCCACGACGGCCACTTCCGGCGCTACGAGCCGGCGGAGCTGAGCGAAAAACTGACCGCCGCCGGCTTCCGCGTCGCGCATGAGTCCCGGTTCAACCTGTTCGGCATCGCCGGCTGGTTCTTGAACGGCACGATCCTGCGCCGCAAGGACCTGCCGTCGGGGCAGATGGGCCTGTTCAACAAGGTCGCGCCGCTGCTGTTTTGGCTTGAGCGCCTGGTGGGGCCGCCGGTCGGGCTCTCGCTGCTCGCGGTCGGGGCCAAGCCGTGAACGAAAAGCTCTCCATCGTCATTCCCGCCTACAACGAAGAGGATTCGGTCGACGACATCTTGAAGCGCTGCCTCGACGCGCGGGCCGTGCTGATCCAGGAGGCGGGGCTGTCGGGCGTCGAGGTGGTGATCGTCGACGACGGCTCGCGCGACAAGACGCAGGAGAAGGCCCGGCGCTGGGCGGAAGCCAAGCTCGTCGTCCACGAGAAGAACAAGGGCTACGGCGCCGCGCTGATGACCGGCTTCCGGGCGTCCTCGGGCGACCTGCTGTCCTTCCTCGACGCGGACGGCACCTGCGATCCTCTCGCCTTCGCCAGCTTGATCAAATCGCTGCGCGAAGCGAACGCCGACATGGCCGTCGGAGCCCGCCTGCACGCCGGCTCCGAAATGCCTTTCATCCGGACCGTGGGGAACCGGCTCTACGCCCTGCTCCTGCGCAGCCTGACCGGCGTGCGGCTCTCGGACACGGCGAGCGGCATGCGCGTGTTCAAGCGCGCGCTGCTGCCCCGCCTGGCGCCCCTGCCGACGGGCCTGCACTTCACGCCCGCGATGACGGCGCGCGTCGCCTGCATGGGCGGGGTCTTCGTCGAGCATCCGATCCCCTACTCCGAGCGCGTCGGCCAGTCGAAGTTGTCCGTGCTCGGCGACGGCGTGCGCTTCCTGCGCGTGATCCTGGGAACCGTGTTCGCCTATTTCCCGATGCGCGTGTTCGCGCCGCTGGCCGCCGCGTGCCTCGTCCTCGCCGCCGCGCTGGGGCTGCTGCCGGCTCGCGCCTACCTCGGCGGCTCGCCGATCGAGGAGTGGATGATCTACCGGCTGCTGACCGTGCTCACCTTGTCGGTGTGCGGCGCGATCTTCGCCGCGATCGGCCTGCTCGCGCAGAAGGCCTCGAACGCGGCGCTGGGGCGGCCCGCCTCGTGGCTCGACCGTCCGGCCGTGCGCGAAACGGCGGGCTTGGCCGGCGCCGCGCTGTGGCTGGCCGGCGTCGGCGTCAACTGGCCGACGCTCGTCGAGTACGCGACGACGGGGCACATCACCCGCCACTGGGCCTGGGTCCTCCTCGGGGCGCTCGCGGTCATCTGCGGCACCGTGTTCGTCTCGCTGTCGATCGCGCTCGGCGCCTTCGCGCACCTTCCTCACGAGGATCCCTCGTGAGCTTCTGGGACCGCAAGAAGGTCCTGGTCACCGGAGGCGGCGGCTTCATCGGCAGCCACGTCGTGGAGCGGCTGCTGCGAAATCACAAGGAAGTTCGCGTCACCGTGGCCGGGCGCATGGGCAAGGAGAACAGGCGCAACCTCTCCGAGGTCCTGCGCAATCCCCGGCTGCGCACGATCAAGGGCGATCTGCGCGACCCTCGTTTTTGCCGCCGAGCGTGTAAGAATCAAGAGGTCGTCCTCAACCTCGCCGGCGTCGTGGGCGGGGTCGGCTACAACAGCGCGCATCACGGCAGCCTGTTTCGCGACAACATGACGCTCCAGCTCAACGTGATCGAAGCCGCGCGCCTGGAAAAGGTCTCGCGCTACCTCGTCGTGAGCACCGCCTGCGTCTATCCCCGCATCTGCAGGATCCCCACGCCGGAGAGCGAGGGCTTTCGCGAAGCCCCGGAGCGCACGAACGAGGGCTATGGCTGGGCGAAGCGCATGGGGGAATACCTGGGACGCGCCTACGCGGAGGAGTACGGGATGACGGTGGCCATCGTGCGTCCCTACAACGCCTACGGCCCGCGCGATCACTTCGACCCCGCTAAATCGCACGTGATCGCCGCGCTCGTGCGCCGCGTCTGCGAGGGAGAGCGCCCGCTCAAGGTCTGGGGCGACGGCAAGTCCACGCGCGCGTTCCTGTACGTCGACGACTTCGCGCAGGGCCTGCTCGACGTCGCGGAGAAATACCCGAAGGCCGATCCGGTCAATATCGGCTCCGCCGAAGAGGTGTCCATCAGGGACCTCGCGACGGCCGTCCTCCGGGCGGCCTCCGCCGAGAAGACGAGGCTTATTTTCGATCCCTCCAAGCCCTCGGGTCAGCCTCGCAGGGCCTGTGACACGACGAAATCGAAGAAGGTGCTCGGATTTCGGGCGAAGGTCTCCCTCGACGAGGGCCTGCGCCGCACCGTCGCCTGGTACCGGGAGAATCTCCTGTGAGAGGAAAGCGGCTTCTGGTCCTGCTGACCTTCAACGAGATCGAGGCTCTGCCCAAGATCTTCGATCGCCTGCCTCTGGACGCGGCCGACGAGGTCCTCGCCATCGACGGCGGCTCCAAGGACGGCACGGTCGAGTTCCTCCAGTCCAAGGGCCTGAAGGTCGTCACCCAGCCGCGCCGCGGCCGCGGCGTCGCCTTCCGTCTCGCGCTCGAGCTCACGGACGCCGAGACGGTCTGCTACTACAGCCCCGACGGCAACGAGGACCCCGCGGACATCCCCAAGATCTTCGCGAAGATCGAGGCGGAAGGCCAGGACCTGGTCGTCGCCTCGCGCATGATGACGGGCGCCTACAACGAGGAGGACGTCCACTGGTTCCGCCCGCGCAAGTGGGTCAACCAGCTCTTCACCTTGGCCGCCAACCTGCTCTGGAATCGCGGCCCCTACGT
>JAHFCD010000114.1:3784-7202 GCA_023249695.1 Elusimicrobiota bacterium | reverse complement strand
GGAAGCCGGCGGCGGACAGGAAGGCGAAACCGGCCGCGGAGGACACGCAGATCGTCGAGGCGGCCTTCGGCGCCGCGCAGGTGAGCGTCCGCTCGGGAAATCGAATGAAGGACGCCGTCCAGATCGTGACTAAAGACGTGAGCGTGGCGCTGAGGTCCGGCAAGAAGCGGCTGCTGATCGTCCTGAAAATGAAATCGGAGACCGAGGGGGATATGTCGAAGTCGATCATCTTCACCGACGTCGAGGTTCACGCGCGGGACCTCCCGGTCAGCGCGCTGATCGACGAGCTCAAGAAGCAGGGGATCGAGGTGCGGCGCTGGGTCGATCCCTCCGATGACACCGAGTTCGTCGGCTTGAGCGTCAAGGCTTCCTAACTCCAAGTTCACGGGGTTTTGAATCCGGGCGATTGAACGGCATGGCGCCTTCGGCGCCATGCCGTTCAAATAGAGATATCCTCGTTCGATTATCTTGAGATAAACCTGTCTCCCACCCGCCGCCCGAAACCCCGTGAACATGGAGTTCCTAGGCGGCCGGCGGTCGAGGGCCGTCCTCCGTCGGCGGAAGGCTCTCGATGCGAGGTCCCAGGGGGCGTAGGCCCCTTGTTGGCGCGGGGAGGACCTGAGGGCCCACGCGTGTGAAGCGGGCTCGGGTTATCATCTCTATAGATGAAGAAACTCCAACGCGTTCTCGCCGGTTCCCTCTCCCTTCTGACCCTGGCGTTCACCCCAGGCCTGGTCTCTTACCAGGCCGCGGCCCAGGTCATCAACGGCTCGGCCGCGGGACGCGCCGGCGGAGTTCCGACGGTTCCGGCCTTCGGCGCGAACGGCTCGGTCCTCGCTCCGCTGTCTCCCATGATGACGTTCTCCCCGAGCCTCACGGGGGGATTCTCCGCGCCCGCGCTCGCCCCGGTCCCGACCTTGTCTCCCGCGTTCGCGCCGGCCGCGCTGACGCCGGCCGCCCTTAGCGCCGCCGCGATCCCGTCTTTGCCCGTCTCCGCCGTCTCCGTCGCGGCCGCGCAGGCTCTCGCGGCGCGCGCGATCCCCGCTCCCGCCGTCGCCGCGTCCGGCGTCGCGGCGACGCATGACGGCGCCGTCGCCCCGGCCCTCGACGCGAAGGCCCATCTCGCGCTCGCCGGCGAACGGCTGTCCGCCGCCGCCGACACGGAAAAAACCGGCGTCCTCGACGCGTTCTTCACCGGAGCCCGCTCGATTTACGGCCGCCTCACCGGCACGAACGCCGCGTCCGGCTCGATGGTCGCTTCGCCCGCGGCGTCCGCGGTCCCGAACGAGGCCGCCTCCGCCAAGACGCCCGCCCTGTCCGCCGCTCCGACGCCCGTCGCGCTCGTCGGCACGGGCCTCCGGCCCGGCGACAAGTTCCTGACCGCCCCCGCGGTCGACGAGAAGCCGACGGTTCCGGCGCCCGCGCCCGCCGCCCCCGACGCCGCCACCTCCGTCAAGGCTCTCAAGTGGATGTACATCCAGGACGCGATCAGCATGTCGGTGTTCATCATGACGTCGATCGCGTACCCGATGATCGTGATCCCCGCCGTCGGCACCGTGACCTTCGGCGTGCTGATGGCCCTCGGACCCCTGGCCGCGATCGCGCTCGGGCCCTTGAGCGGCATGATCGCGACCCGCTTCGCCCCGCGCGAAGGCCTGGCGATCCTCTCCGGCATCCGCGCCGTGCTGACCGTCGCCTTGCCCATCCTCGCGCTGACCGGGATGATCAGCTTCTGGCCGCTTCTGATCGCCTCGATCGCCAACGGCTGGCAGTTCTCGCTTTTGATGACGAGCCGCAGCGCCTACACGCGCCGCTTTGCGATCACGGACCCGAAGCAGAGCCGCAGCTGGCTGCACATCGGCAACCTGACCACGATCGGCTTCTCGATCTATTTCGTGCTGCAGGTCCTGCTCGGCTCGATCGGCCAGATCGGCGGGCTCGTCGACAAGATGGATCCGATGACGCCGTTCTGGATCTCGGCCGCCGTCAACGTCGGGCTCGTCTTCCTCAACTACTGGAAAATCCCCAAGATCGCGAACTTCGTCTCCAACGCCGCCGGAGCCGTGAAGGCCGCGGCCGAGCCGTTCACGAAGAAGGCGGCCGCTTTCGGGAAGAAGTTCTGGAAGGAAATCGCGCTGTTCGCGGGCACGATGGGCGTGTATGCCTGGGGCCTGCCCTTCGCCCTGCCGTTGATCGGCACCGGCATCGGCTCGCCGTTGTGGATGGCGGCCGCGCTGCTGTTTTGGATCTCCCGCACCGACACGTTCAAGTCGGTGATGGCGACGCCGAAGATCCGCAGCTGCTCGGCGCGTTCTTCTTCGGCCAGCTGCTGTCCAACGTGAGCATGGCCCGTCTGCCCGAAGTCCGCATCCCGCTGATCAATAAGACGGTCGGAGCCGAGAAGATCATGCAGGCGGGCGTGCTGGCCTTGGCCGCGATCTGGGCCGGCGTGCGCCTGTTCCCGGGCAGCCTCCTCGCCGCCGCCGGCGCCGTCGCGATCGGCATGGCCGTGATCGCCGTGACGTCGCGCCTCACCAATCGGGGCTGGATCAAGTTCTACGGAATCGGCCTGATGGCCGCGGTCGGCGTGGCCTTGTCGTGGGGCTTCTACCCCGGCATCTTCGCGAGCGTGATGCTGCTGGGCCTGTTCGTCGGACCGTTCGTTTCGGCGATCACCTCCTACATCAGCGGCAACTCCGATCCCAAGATGGTCTCGCAGACCTTCGGCGTGAGCAGCTCCCTGTTCAACGCGCTGACCTCCTTCGGCTACGGCCTGCTCTCGGCGACCACGAAGGCCTACGGCGACCCGGCCTTCCCGAGCGCGCTGACGCCGATCATCGCGGTCTACGTCGCCGCGGCGATTCTGTTCTTCTTCGCCCCGCGCTGGCTGCCGGGCCTGCCCGAGAAGAGCCTGCGCTCTCCCGAGCCTAAAAAGCCCGCCGCGTAAACGGTATAATCCGCGGCATGCCCGCTCCCAAGGTCGCGTCCATCGCCTTCACGCCGCCCGCGGACGCCTCCTCGGGCGACTGCGAATTGGCGGTCTCCTTCGAGGGCGGCGGCGGCTCCACCTTCAAGGTCGCGACGTATGACCGCGCGGAGGCCTGGATGACCGAGGCTCGCTCCCAGGCGTGGTGGTCCGAGCCGGTCCTGTTCGTCTCGCGGCTCGATCCCGAGACCGTGCGGGCCGCGGTGGAGGCGATGGCCGCGGAGATGGGCGGCTATTGGCTGCGCTACTACCACCGGAGAAAGAAGTGACGCCGGTCTCGAGCCCCGTCGGCCACATCGAGCTCACGCATCTGACCGATCCCGCGCGCCCTCAACACTCGAGCGGCGTCATCGAGGTCTACTTGAAGGACGGGCGTCAGTTCACCTTGCTCGCCGCGACGCCGTCCTGGTTTAAGGAAGAGCTGGGTCGGCT
>JAHFCD010000114.1:0-3774 GCA_023249695.1 Elusimicrobiota bacterium | reverse complement strand
CGGGCTAAAGTTCTACTACGGTCCGGCCGTGCTGTTCCTTCATAAGATGGACCTCGCCGCCGCGCGCAAAGCCGCCAAGGACATGATGGCCGAGAACGAGCAGCTGCTCGTGCGCTACGACACGCCGCGCCGCACCTTGCCCGACATCCTCGCCGCCTTCCGCGCCGCGCATCCCTAAAGAAACGAATGGTGTCAGGCCTAACGGTAATGACAGTATTGGCGTCGCGCGAAGTCAAAAATACCGTCATTACCGTCATTACCGTTAGGCCTGACACCAGTTGTCTAGTTGTGCGGCTGCGACCTAGGGCCCAATGATTTAGGGGCCGCTTGCCGACGAGACCGTGGGCCCTTGGGCCCCTCTCGCTTCTGGGGCCGAGTTGATAGTATCCGGCCATGATACGATTCATCTCCCTCTCGGTTTCCCTTTCCCTCATTCTCGTCTCCGCGCCGCTCCCCGCGTGGTCCCAAGTTTCCGCCGTGGTCGGCGGCACCGCCGCCGGCGCCTCCGGTTCCGCGGCCGGCGCGGCCGCGACTTCCGGCATCCCGCGCCTGGCGATGCCCGCGATGGGCCTGACGATTCCGACCCTCAGCGGCGCGCTGTCCGCGCCGATGGCCAACAGCCCCGTGCCGCTCTCCCAGCAGCACGCCCCGATCTCCGCCTCCTCGCCCGTCGAGGCGCGCCTCGCCCTGGCGATCGCCGCGCCGCTCGCGCTCGAGAACCCCGTTAATCCCGCCGCCGCCAAGCCCGTCGCGCCCGTCGCTCCCGGCGCGGTCACGGCCGACGCGAAGAGCCTCGCCTCCGCCCGCGTCGACGTCGCCGAAGCCGCCGGCGCGATCTCCAACGGCTCCGTGTCCGGCTCCCGCTCCGCCGCCGCGCGCATGATGGACCGCCTGCTCGGCCTCGAGGAATCCGGCGAGCGCGAGCCGATCGTCGAAGGCCTGCCGCCGGCCGGCATTCTCTCCGCCGGCCTGACGCCGGCGAATGTCGAGCCCGCCGCGTTCCGGTCGCCGGTCCCTTCGCCGAACACGCCCAACGACAACGGCCCCCGCCGGTCGATGCTGGGCGGCGCCCTCAAGACCGTCCTGACCTTTGTCGCCGGCGCCGGCGCGACGATCGGACTTCAGATCGCGGCCGTGGCGCTGTTCCCCGCGATCTTCGGCGTCGTGCCCGTCGCGGCCGTCTGGGCCGTGAGCTCGGGCCTTCTGCTGTTCCCGCTCGCGCTGTACGCGCGCTACCGCCTCGCCAAGCGCGATTCCCCGCGCTTGAACAAGGTCAAGACGGTCCTCGATTTCGCGCTCGGCGCCTTCGTCGGCGCCGCCGTGATCGCCGTGCCGAGCCTCTCCGTGGTCCTCACGACCGCGGGCGTGCTGACGGCGGCCGCGCCGGTGCTGGCCGTGGCCGGCGGCCGCTGGTTCGGCAGCTCGTCGGTGGCGGATACCGTGCTGACGTGGGCCGTGCTCGGGGTGGTGCCGTCCGTGGTCGGCGTCGCCGCCGCGACGGGCCTCATCGGCCTGGCGCCGGTCATCGGCCTGATGGTCCTCCCCGTGATGACGACGATCGCCTTCTTCCTCGGCCGCCTGATCCACTCGGCGGAGACCGGTCAGCCCTTCGCGGTGCCCGGCTCGATGCAGAAGATCCGCTTCCCGTCGTTCCAGTGGGTGATGATCGGCGTGGTCTTCGCGCTGCTGACGGGCTACTCCGCCGTCTACACGAACATCGCCTTCCTGCTGTGGACCGTCCTCGGCGGGCGCTCCGGCAATTCCGCCGCGCCTTTCCGCGTGAATTCGATCGGCAGCCTGTTCAAGAAGATCCTGAGCGTGGTGACCTTCAACCGGGCCTACCTCGCCCTGCTGGCGTACACGGCGTTCACCGGCTTCGCGAGCCCGCTCACCTTCCTCGTCATCGCGTTCGCGGGCGAGCGTGCCTCGGTCTGGACGGAGAAGCTCCTGGCCCGAATCCTGCCGAAGTCGGCGGCGGCTCCGTCGACGAAGGCGGCGCCGGTCGTGGATCCGAGCGCGCTCGACGACGCCCCGCCGAAGTGGCCCGCTTTCCACTATATGGCGAAGACCGTCCTGATGCTCGGCTCGATGGCGGGGATCGGCGTCCTGCTCTCCGTCACCGTGTTCGGCATCACGAGCCTGCTGACCAACCTGGGCATCGCCTCGGTGCTCGCGTTCGTGCCGTTCTTCTTCGCGAAGAAGCTCATCAAGGTCATGATGAAGGCCCAGCCCACCACGAAGGAGCAGGACCCCGAGTTCTTCGAGATCATGGAAGGCCTCAAGGACAAGATCAACGCCGATCGCCGCGCGAAAGGCAAGAAGGAGATCCCGATGCCCGAGATGGTCATCGACCCGATGGACGCCCCGAACGCCTACGCGACCGGCCGCAGCCCGTTCGCCGCGATGGTCGGCGTGACCAAGGGGATCAAGGCGATGACGCTCGAGCCCGAGATCGTCCGCGACGGCGTGGTGAGGCTCATCGCCTCGTCCGACGCGGGCACCAAGGAGTTCAAGGTGTTCCGTCGCGCGATCGCGGGCTCGGTGACGGGCATCGCCGCGGACGCGACGCCGTCGCAGGTCGCGGCCGCCGTGCTCAAGGCCGACCGCTCCGAGCTCAAGGCGCTCGGCGTGCGCATGCTGCGCGGCGTCCTGTCGCACGAGTTCTCGCACGTGATGGACCGGCACATGCTGTCGGGCTCGATCGGCGGCGCCATCGCCTCGGGAGTCGCATTCGCCTCCTACGGCGTGATGTGGGCCGTCGGCCACGCGCAGATCCTCGTCGGCAAGGTCTTCGGCCGCCAGGCGAAGACGGCCCCGGCCGAAACGCCGGCGGCGGGAACCGATGGCTCGAGCGATTCGCCGAAGGCGAATCGGACCGAGGCGCTCGATCCGATCTCGACCGGCGTCATCATCAAGTCCCTGCCGGCGCTGCTCCGCCTGTTCGCCGCGTTGTGGGCCCCGGTCGTGCTCCAGGTCCTTCAGATGGCGGCCTCGCGCAACAACGAAGGCATGGCCGACGAGGACGGCGCGCTGCTGAGCGAGGATCCGGAATCCTTGGCGCTGGCGCTGGGCCTTCTGACGACCTGGCGGCCCCCGTCGGGCTTCCGCCTGCCGGGCGCGGCGATCCCGCGCGCGGCCTCGATGCAGCACGTCATGATCGTCAACCCTCTCGAGCAGCACGAGAACGCGGGCGCGCTTCCCAAGACGTCCGCTTCGGGCGGGCCGACGCGGGCCGACGACCTGATCTTCGAGCTCTTCATCACTCACCCCAACACGGGCGTGCGCATCCGCAAGCTCTACGACATGTCCGAGGCGATGCGAGGGATCCGTCCCTCTAAGCCCCGGCCGCCCGAAGACGGCGGAGGAGGGGGAGGCCCACGGGTCTCCTTCGTGCCTCACGCCGGTCCCGCCTCCGAGACGCTCGGGGGCGGTCTTCTTCGGGGCGCATGGAGGAAGCTGAAGGCTTCCCTGCGCGTGCTCCCCGATGAGGACCGCAACCGCCAGTTCTGGATCTACACCGCGGGTCAGGCTCTGATCATGCTCGGCGTGAATTTTCACTACACGGCGTTGCCGAAGCTCGTCGCCCCCGCGAAAGAGGACGCGGCGAAGCTCGGATATAACCGCGCGATCAACTGGGGCGCGCAGGCCGCGGCGAGCCTGATCACCGGGCCGGTCGTGGACCGCACCTCGACGCAGAAGGTCATCATCTGGACGAACATCGGCCGCTCTCTGATCACGCTGCTCGTGCCGGTGCTGTTCTTCCAGGGTTTTCTC
>JAHFCD010000113.1 GCA_023249695.1 Elusimicrobiota bacterium | reverse complement strand
CGAGCAGATGGATCCCGAGGCGCGCAACGCCGTCAGGATGGACGAGAACCTCAAGATCACCAAGGCCGACCTCGTTCAGGCCGAGGCGACCAAGCTCTGGGGCAAGCCCGAGCTGGGCTTCTGGTCCGGCCTGTGGGCCAAGGTCTTCAAGACCGAGGCGCCCCAGCCCAAGTTCGGCGTCATCGACTCCGGCGCGGACGTCTCGCACCCTCTCCTTAAGCGCGTCAAGGAGGTCAAGAACATGACCTCCGGCGCGAACGTGGACGACATCGGCCACGGCTCGTGGGTGACCTCGACCGTCCTGCACATGGCGCCGTGGTCGCGCAACACGACGCACTACAAGACCTTCCTGAACGGCGGCGCGACGCTCGACGATATTTTGAAGTCGCTGACCCAGGCCGGCAACGACGGCAACCTTGTCATCTCCAACTCGTGGGGCGACGACGAGGGCGACCGCAACGGCCCCGACGCCCAGCTCGTCAAGAAGCTCGCCTCCGAAGGCCACATCATGGTCTTCGCCGCCGGCAACGCCGGCTCGGGCAAGAACACGATCGGCTCTCCGGCGATCGTGACCTACAAGGATCCGACGACCGGCGCGATCCGCGTCGTGTCGGTCGCGGCCGCCGGCCGCGACAAGAAGATCGCTTATTTTTCATCGCGCGGCCCCGGCTCGCCGAAGACCGCGAAGGACCCCAGCTATAAAGACCATCGTCCCGACCTGACGGCCGTCGGCTACAATATCGAGGGCGCGTGGCCCGCGGCGTTGAACGACGCCGACCGCGTGGACGGCGAGAAGGGCCCGGTGAAGGCCATCTCCGGAACCTCGATGTCCACCCCCGGCGTGGCCGGCGCGCTGGCGCTGCTGGCCATGATGTTCGGCGTGACCGAGAAGGGCGAGAAGCTCGACGCGATCGTCAACGCCGTGATGGCCACTCTCGAGAAGACCGGGCAGGGCGCGGACAACGAGGGCGAAGGCTTCCTGAACGTGGACGCCGCCTACCAGAAGCTCCAGGCTCAGTTCTCGACGATCCCGCCCGAAATCGCCTCCTACCGCGGCAAGAAATCCCGCCTCGACGTCGTCAACCGCTTCCTCTCGATGGGCGGAATCTACGGCATCGGGCCCGGCATGGCCCGGGAGTACGAGCTCGCGCTCGCCGAGAAGTCCCGCCTGATCGAAGAGATCGACGCGATGGACGCCGCCGACCACACTTTGGCTTACCGGGCCGCCGGCCCGATTAAGCGTTTCATCCTAAATGCGACCGGCGCCGCCCCCAAACCTTAACGGAGAACGTACATGACCGCTTCATCGATGTTCATCATCGAAGACGACGACCACTTCCGCGAGACCTTCATCGACGTCATGTCGCTGAGAGGGATCGAGGTGACCGGAGCGCGCACCGGCGACGAGGCCATCAAGGCCCTCAAGCAGAGCCAGCCCTCGGTCATCATTATGGACGTCCAACTCCCCGACGTCCACGGCTTCGACCTGTGCCGCAAGGTCAAGCGCCTGGACAACCAGAAGGACACCCCGGTCATTTTCGTCTCGGCCTCGACGCGCTACGCCGATCCTCGCGACCGCGTCGAGGGCCTGCTCGCCGGCGCCGACCAGTTCCTGCCCAAGCCCATCACCGTCGAGAAGCTGTGGGGCGAGATCGAGATCGTGCTGGGTAAGAATCACTGATTCAATAGCCCCGGGGACTCTTCCCGGGAAGAGTCGGGAGCTGTTTCCGGAAGCGGTCGGATAACGAAAAGAAGCCCGCGGGGAATTTCCCCGCGGGCTTCTTTTATTAACAGCCGGCTTTACGCGATCGTGACGCTCTTGTCGAGGTACACGTCCTGAATCGCGTTCAGGATGCCGATGCCGTCCTTCATCGGGCGCTGGAACGCCTTGCGGCCCGAGATCAGGCCCATGCCGCCGGCGCGCTTATTAATGACTGCCGTCTTCACGGCTTCTGCCATATCGGAGGACCCGGAGGAAGCGCCGCCCGAGTTGATCAGGCCCGCGCGGCCCATGTAGCAGTTGGCGACCTGCCAGCGGGTGAGGTCGATCGGGTTGTCGGTCGTGAGCTTCTCGTAGACGAGCTTGTGCGTCTTGCCGAAGCCCTTGATCGCGTTGTAGCCGCCGTTGTTCTCGGGCAGCTTTTGCTTGATGATATCGGCTTGGATCGTCACGCCGAGATGATTCGCCTGGCCCGTGAGGTCCGCGGATACGTGGTAGTCCTTCTCCGCGGTCTTAAAGGCATTGTTGCGTACGTAGCACCACAGGATCGTGGCCATGCCGAGCGAGTGCGCGGCCTCGAAGGCCTGGGAGACTTCCCAGATCTGGCGGCGGGACTCCGCCGAGCCGAAGTACACCGTGGCGCCGACGGCGGCGCAGCCCATGTTGTAGGCCTGCTTCATGGAGCCGTACATCGTCTGGTCGAAGGTGTTCGGGTAGCTCAGCAGTTCGCTGTGGTTGAACTTCAGGATGTACGGAATCTTGTGGGCGTACTTGCGGGCGGTCATGCCGAGCACGCCGAGCGTGGAGGCCACGCCGTTGGCGCCGCCTTCGATCGCGAGCTTGACGATGTTCTCCGGGTCGAAGTAGATCGGATTCGGCGCGAAGGACGCCGCGGCCGAGTGCTCGATGCCCTGGTCCACGGGAAGGATCGAGACGTAGCCGGTCCCGCCGAGGCGGCCGTGGTCGTACAGGCTCTGCAGCGACTTGAGGACCGGGTTGGGCCGGTCGGAGGGGCCGAACAGGCGCTCGACGGAGTCGGGGCCGGGGAGGTGGATCGTTTCCTTGGGGATGCCGACGCACTTGTGCTCGAGGAGCTTGGCGTCCGCGCCGAGCAGTTCTGCGATATTAATGGTCATGAGGGAAGTCTCCTATGGTCCGGAAATCGCGGTTATTATACGAAAGACTGGGCCGCTAACTCGCAAGCCTCACGGAATCGGCGGGGCAGGCCGTTCTTGATAATCATTTTCCGGAACGTGTGATCATCCGCAGGGGATGAGCCGCGGGCGCTCCAAGGCGTTCCTTTAGGGCGCCCGGCCACTCAGTGTTTCACTTGTAGATCTCACGGCGGTGGCCGAGATCAATGACGATCACGAGCAGTTCGCCTCGTCGCACTTCGTACAAAATCCGGTAGCTACCGAAGCGGTACGACCGTAATCCCTTGAGCTCACCATGAAGAGGCTTGCCCTCTTCCATCGGTTTTAGAGAGATTGCCTGAAGCGCGTTTATGAAGCGCTGATAAAGTTTCTTATCAGACCGAAAGACCTTCTCAAGGTCCTTTTCCGCTTGCCGGCTCAGCTCGACTCTATACACCTTCTAATCTGCGCCGGAGCGCTTCCAGAGAGACAGTCTTGCCGGCCCGCGCCTCTTTCCAGGACTTACGGATTCGCTTGGCGGCAGATTTATCCGAAAGCACCTCAATGGTTTCGAGCAACCCCTCGTAGTCCTCGGGGCTGATGAGCATCATTACGGGGTGCCCGCGCCGAGTGACGATGTAGCGGTCCAGCTTGGACTCAATGGAGTCCACGACATGCGGGAGCTCGGGGCGAAGCGCCTTGAGAGTAATGGTTCTAGTCATGCCCTAAGTATACACCCAGGGGTATACTTCCGCAAGGCCCAAAAACCGTTCGTTTCGCCGTTTTGCGGGTAGAGATGCCTAACACGGTGATAGGCTGTCGGGATTACGCGCGAGCCAAATAGGGTCGTGCTGCTAGACGATTGAGACGCCAAAAAGTTGCGTCTATTTTCCGCGAATGACGCGGAACATGGTCAGCGGGCCGGCGGCGGCGGCGGGCTTGAGGCCGTAGCGGTCGAGCTTGGCGCGCAGGCCTTCCTCCTCGAGGGTGCGGCCGCTGACGAAGACGGCCTCGCCGGCCTGGGCCAGGGCGTCGAGGCGGGCGTGCAGCGCGGCTTCGTCCGTGAAGTAGCGCAGGTTCACGGGGCGGCGGCCGGCGAAATAGGGGATGTACACGGCGCCGCGGCCGTTGGCCAGGATCCATGCCTCCGGGGGGGAGCTCGTCCTGGTCCATTCCGCCTCGACGAGGTCGGGGTTGTTCGAGAACTCCGCCGCGGGGCGCACGACGTAGGTCAGGTTGAAGGCGAAGGCGGCGGCGATCCAGGCGATCAGGACGCCCAGGCGCCAGCGCGGCGCCAGCGCCTGCAGGCCGAGCGTCGCGAGCGCCAGCAGCGCGAGCAGATCGGTGACGCGGTACACGATCGTGTACGGCTCCCAGGCGATGAAGAGCAGCGCGTAGCCGGCCAGCCAGAGCAGCCAGAAGATCGCTTCGCGTGAACGCTCGACGGCGCCGCGCGCGGCGGCCAGGATCGGAAGGACGGCGAGGATCACGCCCGCGGACCAGGCGAACCCTTGCCGGCCGACGAACTCGGTGAAGATGCGCAGGGTCATGCCGAGCCAGGACGGGATCGCGTGGGTCAGAGGGACCGAATGCCAGAGGAAGGAGCGGTTCGTGGTGAGGGCGGCGCTGCCGAGGAGCCAGAGCCGGAGCTCGTTGAGCGTGGACGGCTGAACGGCGAAGAGGCCGGCGCAGAGGTAGGGAACGGAAACGGCGGCGATGAGAGAGATCGCGTAGGGGAGCAGTTCGCCGCGGCCTTTTTTACGGGTGAGCATGTACGCCAAGGCGGGCAAGGCCATGAGATGGCCGACGTGGCCCAGGATCGCGCCCGCGTGCCACAGCCCGGCGAGGGCGGGGCGCGGCTTGTCCGACAGGGCCTCGCGGGCGGCCAAAGCGACGAAGAACGCGCCCAGCATGTAGACCTGCGCTTCGAGGCTCCAGAACCACCAGGCGTGGGTCACGCAGAGCGCGGCGGCGCCGAGGACGGCTTCCCGCTCGCCGCGTCCCATGCGGCGCAATAAAGAGGCGAAGACGGCGGCGCCCGCGGCGCCGAGGACGGAATCGAGGGTTTGGAGCGTCAGCAGGGCCTGGCCCCGGTAGCCGAAGAGGCGCCAAAGGCGGTCGAAGCACCAGCCCGCCACGCCGTAGGCCAGATGGTTCCCATGAACCAGATGCTTGAAATCGGAGAGCTCGACGGCGATGGCGCAGGCCACGCCGTCGAAGTTGAAGAAAACCGAGCGCATCGACAGATTGAGGCAGAGGGCGCCCGCGAAGACCGCGACCATCGCCTGCCCGTCCGACCAGGACGCCTTAGCCTTCATCGGGGGCTATGTTATCAATAATCTATTATAATGCCGCCATGAACGGACGCCTCCGTGAGAAGACGGTGCTCATCACCGGCGGCGGCCAGGGCATCGGCAAGGCCGCGGCGCTGGCTTTCGCGAAGGAGGGGGCCTCGGTCGCGATCTGCGGCCGCAACGCGGCGACCTTGGAGGCGGCGGCCAAGGAGCTGCGCGCGCTCGGCGGCAAGGTCGCGGCCGAGAACTGCGACGTGACCGACGAGGGGCAGGTCGCGGACTTCATCGCCGCGGTGCTCAAGCAGCTCGGCCCGATCGACGTCCTGGTCAACAACGCCGGCGTCCTCGGCCCCAAGGGCCCGCTCGTCAAGGCGCCCGCCGCCGATTGGCGCGCGACGCTCGAGGCCAACCTGACCGGCCCGTTCCTGGCGACGCGAGAGGTGCTGCGCTCCTCGATGCTCAAGCGCGAGCGCGGCGTCGTGATCAACGTGTCCTCGGGACAGGGGCGGCGCGGGACGGCCGGCTGGGGGCCCTACGCGGCGAGCAAGTTCGGCCTCGAGGGGATGACCCAGGTCTGGGCCGACGAGACGCGCGAGACCAAGATTCGGTTCTACACGCTGAGCCCGGGGCCGACGGCGACGGCGATGCGGGCGGCCGCGGCGCCCGACGAGGATCCGACGACGATCAAGAGCCCGGCGCTCGTCGCGGGCTCCTTCGTGGCGCTGGCGCTCGACGAGTGCGCTTTCCCGAGCGGCGCGATCCTGCGGCTGGATCCGGCGGGGAAAATTCATTGCTAGAAAAAGCGGAGTATGCGGGGACGAGCCATCTCGTGGCGACGCGGTCCCTCGTGCGGTACAACAATTACGTCTTCAACCTGATCTGCCGGGGCCTCAAGATGGACGGGGAGCTGCTCGAGTTCGGGCCCGGCCTGGGCGATTTTCTGGAGAGGTTCAAGGCTAAGGGGAAGTTGATCGATTGCGTCGAGAACGAGCCGCAGTTTTTCGACGCCTTGAAGCCGCTGGCCCGGACGGTGGCGGCGCGATTAGACGACCTCCCGGGCCAGTACGACGGGATCGTGAGCGTGAACGTTCTTGAACATATTGAGAACGACAGGGGAACCTTGCGGGACCTGTACGCGAAATTGAAACCCGGCGGCATCCTGAACCTTTACCTTCCGGCGGCCCAAATCCTGTACGGCCATCTGGATGCGCTGGTTCATCATTATCGCCGATACGACCGCGCGGACCTCGTGGAGAAGGTCAAAGAGGCCGGCTTCGAGATCGAAGAAGTGTTTAATGTCGACGCTGTCGGCTACATAGCCTTCGGCATCTACAAGATCCTCAAGTGGGGGGACGGCAACATCACCTCGGGCTCCATGACTTTTTACGACAACGTCGTCTTCCCGTTCACCTACGTCGTGGATCCGCTCGTGGGGCGGAGCTTCGGGCGCAGCATCTACCTCCGCGCGCGAAAAAAAGGTATTTTCAAAGACTCATGATCTGCCGAATGTGCCGCAGCGAGAACATGTACCGGTTTCTCGACCTGGGCTTCATGCCCCCGGCCGACGAGTTCCTGCGCAAGGAACAGCTGCGCTACCCGCGGGCCTATTACCCGCTCGACGTGATGATGTGCCGGGCCTGCGGCCTGAGCCAGCTCGGGTACGTCGTTTCGCCCGAGATCCTGTACCGCCACGATTATCCGTATGAGGCGTCCACGACGCGCACCGGGCGCGAGCACTTCGCCAAGTTCGCGGCCCAGACGGTCTCCCGCTTCGGCCTGGCCGGCAAGGACCTCGTCATCGACGTGGGCAGCAACGTCGGCGTCCTGCTCGGCAACTTCAAGGCGAACGGCACGCGCATCCTGGGCATCGACCCGGCGGCGAACATCGTCCGCATCGCCGAGAAGAACGGCATCCCGACCCTCAACGAGCTGTTCAGCGCGGACCTCGCGGCCAAGATCCGCGGCGAGCACGGCAAGGCGTCGATCGTGACCGCGTCGAACTGCTTCGCGCACGTGAACGATCTGGTGGATTTCGTCAAAGCGCTGGACGTTCTTCTGACCCCGGAAGGCGTTTTCATCATGGAAGCGCCGCACTTCC
>JAHFCD010000585.1 GCA_023249695.1 Elusimicrobiota bacterium | reverse complement strand
GTGACGAAGCGGCGCGGGTTGAGCGCGTCGGAGAGCGCGTCGGTCTCGGGGTGCTTGAGAAAGCGCACGCGCTTGACCGGCGACAGCTTCCCCTCCCCGATGCGCGGGTGGAACGCGAGCTCGACGGCGCGCGGGAAGAGCAGGCGCGGCCGCTCGTCGCCGGACGGTAATTCTGGATCGGCCGGGGCGCCCTTGAGTACGGACGCGTAGAACGGGTATTCCTCGGGCTTCGTGACCTGATCGTCGAGAAGCTCGAGCGTCGAGAGGAGGCGCTCGAAGTGGCGCGTGAGCCCGGTCGTCACCGCGATGAAGGCCTGATGATCGTCGAGCTCGACGGGCAGCCAGGCACGCTGGATCTCGCGAGCCTTGCGCCACCAGCCCCGCGCCGTGCGGTCGTTGCCGTACCAGAACATGGCCATGATCATGAACAGCGCCGACGACTCGCGCGTGTAGGTGTTGTAGTCCGTCCACAGGAGCGGCGGCAGCGCCGCGTCGGTCGCCGCCCACTCGGCGAGCAAGGTATAGGCCGCGCGATGGCCGCCGAAGTGGGCGAGGGTCACGCCGGAAGACAGGATCGGGTCGATGAACAGCGCCGCGTCGCCGCAGACGAGCCAGCCGGGGCCGGCGGCCTGCGCGTTCAGGAAGGACCAGTCGCTCTGCGTGAAAAAGTCCTGGCCGGTGCCCTCGAAATCCTTCATGTGGATCGCGTCCGCCAGCAGAGGCTTGATCTCCTCGCAGCGGTCGAGCTCCGCGAAGAAAATCGCCCGCAGGTCCTTGCCGCCCGTCTTGACGCGCGACACCGGGGTCACCAGGCCGATCGACACGACGTCTTTGGAGATCGGGATGAACCAGAGCCAGCCTTGCGCCGTCGAGCAGATGAAGATCTTGGTCTTGTCGGGATGGCCGCTGTACTCGTACTTCCACTTCGCGCCCTTGAAGTAGGCGTAGCCGGCCACGTTGCGCATGCGCGGATCGTAGTCGCGAATGCGGCGAAAGCGCGAGAGGAAGCCGTTCTGCCCGCTGCAGTCGGCGACGCGGCCCGAGGTCTCGCGCGGCTTCCCGTCGGGGCCGGTCCACTTGAGCCCCGTGATCTTCTCCCCCTCCTCGAGGATGCCGTCGGCGGCCGCGCCGCGCACGACCTCCACGCCGAGCGACTCGGCGTGCGTGAGGAGGATCTCGTCATACTCGGAGCGGCGCACCTGCCAGGCGTATTCGATCTTCTCCGGGATGCCGCCGCGCCGGGTGATCATCTCCGTCACGTTGACGTCGTTGAAATCGTTCTCCCAGGGCTCGCGGTCCTCCCCCCAGATGTAATTCGCGCCGATCTTGCGCGGAAAGCCCGCGCCGTCGATCTTCTCGAAAACCCCCAGCTCCTTGAGCACCGGGACCATCGCGGGAAGCAGGGACTCCCCGACATGGTGGCGGGGCCCCGGGCACTTCTCGAGCAGAAGGACCCGCCGCTCCGGCGCGTATTTCTTGACGAGCGCCGCCAAGGTGGTCCCGGCCGGACCGCCGCCGACGACGATCAAGTCCGCGGATTCGGTCATGCGGCGGCCTCCGTCCCGGCGGAGGAGGCGGCCAGCGCGAGGGCGCGGGTGAAGTCCGACTCGGCCGTCGCGCGATCGCCGAGTGCGGCGTGCGCGCGGCCGCGCAGGATCAGGGCCTCCGCGCACGACGGGTCGAGGCACTCCTCGAGGACGCGGGACAGCGCTTCGACGGCGCCGCCCGCGTCGCCTTCGCCGAGCAGCCGGCGCCCGCGTCTCACCCAGCCGGGCGCGTCGTAGGCGGCGGGCGCGCCGGCTTCCTCGGGCGCGTCGGCCACGGGCGTCGAACCGCGCGGCTCGTCGCGGAGAAGCGGAAGGATCCAATGCCCCCAATGCGGATACCACCCGAGGGCGGCGTGGGCGTCCGCGAGCGCCTCCGTCGTCCGCCCGACGGCCTTTCGCGCCTGCGCCCGCCACAGCAGCGCGAGCCCGCGCCCGGCGCGCGCGTCGAGGCCGACCGCGC
>JAHFCD010000112.1 GCA_023249695.1 Elusimicrobiota bacterium | reverse complement strand
ACCTGCTGCCAGTCCTTATCCCCGAAGTAGGCGCGGTCGGCGCGGACCTGATTGAACAGCTTGAGGACCACGGTGGCGACCCCGCGGAAGTGGCCTGGACGATACCGGCCGCAATAGAGGTCCGAGAGCCCCTCGACTTCGACGTGAGTGTGGAAGCCTTTCGGATACATCTCCTCCGCGGACGGCGCGTAGACGGCGGCGGCCCCCGCGGCGGCGACGAGCGCGCGATCGGCGGGCAGGGCGCGCGGGTAGCGGCCGTAGTCCTCGTTCGGCCCGAACTGCAGAGGATTGACGAAGACCGACACGATGGTTTTGTCGTTCTCGCGAGCCGATCGGTCGACGAGCGCCGCGTGGCCTCGGTGCAGGGCTCCCATCGTCGGCACGAAGCCGACGGTCAGGCCTTTTTTCCGCCAGCCGGCGACGAGCCGCTGGAGAGCCTTTTTCGTCCGGACGACCGGCGCGGTCACAGATTCCTCGAAAAGAATCCGATGACGCGCGTGTCGTACTCCATGCCCGCGGCCTCGCGGCATTTGGCGTGCCGGGCCTCGGGCACCATCCAGAGCTGCTTCGGCTCGCGGGCGGCGGCGAACACCTTGCGGACGTCCTCGGGCGTCATCAGGCGGTCGTGCTCGCCGCCGATGACGAACAGCGGGCGGGGCGAGATCTTCGGCGCGGCCTCGACCGGGTTGAACCGGTCGATCGCGGGGTCCTTCACCCGCGAGCGCAGCAGGAGCAAGGTCAGCGCGATGAGCGGGTAATACGGGACTTTCATGTTGTTCCAGCCCCAGCGCTTGATCACGGTGCGGTAGTCGGAGAACGGGCTCTCGACGGCGGCGCAGCGCAGATCGGGATGCTTCGGCATGGACGCGACGGTTACGGCGGCGCCCATCGACAGGCCGAACACCCCGATCGAATCGGCGAACTCGGGCTTGGCCTTGCGCAGCCACTCGATCGCCGCGTCGAAGTCGATCGTCTCGAGGCCGCCGATCGTCGTGATCTCGCCCTCGCTCTCGCCGTGCGAGCGGAAGTCGAAGTACATCAGGTTGAAGCCGCCGTTCTCGTTGAGGAAGTAGGTCTGCTTGAGCAGCTCGCCTTTGTTGTCGCCCCAGCCGTGGCACATCAGGATGGTGCGCTTATCCCCGATCGTGGAAGGAATGAACCAGCCGCGGAGCTCGAGGCCGTCGCGGGTCTTGAAGGAAATCTTCTCGTAGCGCAGCCCGAACTGCTCGGGGAAGATCCACATCGGCGACATCGCCGGCGGATGCAGGATGAGGCCCGCGCCCCACCAGCAGATCCCGTAAACGGCGGCCGCGAGGAGGAGCGCCGCGGCCAGCCAGATCATTTCTGGGAGGTGAACGAGTGTTCGGGGCCGGGAAACGACCCGTCGCGGACTTCGCGGCAGTAATCGCCGATCGCCTTGAGCGACTGCCCTCGTATATCAGCGTACCGTTTCACGAACTTGGTTGGTCCCGACTCGGTCAGGCCCAGCATGTCGTCGCTGACGAGCACCTGGCCGTCGCAGTGCGGGCCCGCGCCGATGCCGATCGTCGGAACCTGGAGGCGCTTGGTGATCTCCTTGGCGAGGTCGGCCGGCACGCACTCCAGCACCACGGCGCAGACGCCGGCGCCCTCGAGTATGCGCGCCTCGGTCAGAATCTTTTCCGCGGCCTCGGGGCTGCGGCCCTGGACCTTGTAGCCTCCGAGGCGGTTGACCGCCTGGGGCGTCAGGCCGAGGTGGCCGAACACGGGGACGTTGATCTTCAGGAACTCCTTGATCGTCGCGGCGACTTCCATCCCGCCCTCGACCTTGACGGCGTGCGCCCCGCCTTCCTTCAAGAGCCGGCCGGCGTTGCGCACCGCTTCCTTCAGATCGATCTCATACGAGAGGTAGGGCATGTCGGCCACGAGCAGCGCGCGCGACATCCCGCGCTTAACGGCCTTGACGTGGTGGACCATCTCGTCGATGGTGACGGGCAAGGTGCTTTCGTAGCCCAGCTTCGTCATGCCCACCGAGTCGCCCACGAGGATCACGTCCACGCCCGCCTCTTCGGCCAGGCGCGCGGTCGGAAAATCGTACGCCGTGAGCATCGCGATCTTGACGCCCTTGCGCTTCATGTCGAGCAAGGTGCTGATCGTGACGTTCTTCGGGACGCCGGCGTAGGCGACGGGCTTGAGCTTATCGGCCATGACGCCACAGTTTAACAATTCGCGGGTCCGGCTTCATAGCCGCGAGCAGGGTCCGCGCGGCTCGGCGCCCGTCGGGCTTGAAGGCGGGGGCGATGTCGCTTAGCGGGGCCAGGGCGAAGGCCCGGCCGGCCGTCGCCGGGTGCGGCAAGGTTAGCCAGGGCGTGCGCGTTTTTTCGTTCCCGAGCGCGAGCAGGTCCAC
The DNA here is from genome assembly GCA_023249695.1 of Elusimicrobiota bacterium. GTDB lineage: Bacteria > Elusimicrobiota > Elusimicrobia > UBA1565 > UBA9628 > GWA2-66-18. The sequence continues at coordinate 4,874 of JAHFCD010000112.1, read as the reverse complement.
GTCGAGCGCGCGGGCGCCCCAGCGGATCCCGGGGCGGCGTCCGGCGCGCGCCTCGAGGCGTTTGGCCTCCACGAGCAGGCCGATCGCGGTGCGCTCGGTCGATAACTCGACGGCCTGGTTCAGGTAGGGCTTGTCGCTGGGGCCGACGGGCGCGGTCTCGTATATCCGCGAGACCTTCCGCACCCGGCAGCCCTCGAGGCGGTTCAAGCCGTCCACGGCAAGGCGCAAGGCCGCGGCGCGGTCGCCGAGGTTCGCGCCGAGCAGGAGAAGGGCGCGCCTCGTTCTCACTTCGGCTTGCGGGCGTGACGCCGATCGGCGCGGCGCAGGGCTTCCACGATCGCGGCGAGGAGGAGCAGGGCGAGGAGGTTCCCGATCCGGCCTTCGCCGGAGCCGAATCCGCCCTCGTACACCATGGCCGTCCACAGCAGCCAGAACAGGACGCCGATGGCGGCCTGGCAGGCGACGAGCACGACCGCCAGATGGATCGGATCGAAGCGCGGTTCGTCGGCGCCCTCTTCCTCGAACAGACGGACCCAGGAGCGCCAAAGTCCGCGCGGGTTCATCGCAGCCCCATCAGGTCGATCATGTCGTACACGCCGGGGCGCTTGCGCGCGGTCCACAGCGCGGCCTCGAGGGCGCCGAGCGCGAACGCGTCGCGCGACTCCGCGGCGTGGGAGAGCGTCAGCCGTTCGAACGGACCGGCCAAGGTCAGACTGTGATCGCCGATGACGCCGCCGATGCGGAGCGAGGCGGTGGGCACGGGAGCGTCCGAGCGCCGGCCTTCGGCGACCGACTGAGCCAGGCGCAGGGCCGTGCCCGAGGGGGCGTCCTTCTTGCCCTTGTGGTGCGTCTCGAGGATCGCGGCGTCGTATTCGGGCAGGTGCCGCGACGCGATCTCGGCGAGGTGCAGGAGCATCGTCACGCCGCGGCTGAAATTGGGGGCCATGAACACGGCGGTCTTGCGCGCGGCGGCCGCGACCTGGGCGCGCTGGACGTCGGTGAGGCCCGTGGTGCCGGTCACGAACGGGACCTTCGCGCGGGCGCACGCCGCGGCGAACTTCACGCAGGACGCCGGCGTCGTGAAGTCGAGCACCGCGCCGCAGGAATCGACTTCATCCTCGAACGCCGCGGCCTGCGCGCTGCCGACGCGGGCGAGCAGGTGAAAGCGCGGGTCCACCGCGGCCAGGGCGGCGACGCGCGACCCGGTCCGTCCGGTGGCTCCGCAGACCGCGATCTTCAGGGGCGAGGGCATGGCCCCGGCATTATAGGATAAGCGGCTCGAATTTGACGAAGCCGATTGGGCGCGGGCCGATTCGTTGCGCCGGGAAAATCGGGCGGTGAGCTCATGACCAAGAGAGGGATCTCAATCGTTCTGGCGGCGGCCCTCGCGGCGTGTCAATCGCCCGCGACGCGCATCAAGAAAAACCAAGCCGCGTTCGACGCCTACCCGCCCGCGGTTCAAAAGGAGATCCGGGAAGGGCGGGCCGGCATCGGCTTCACGCCGGAGCAGGTCTCGATGGCGATCGGCAAGCCCGACCGAATCTACTCCGAAAAGACGGCCGCGGCGGCCTACGAGGTCTGGGAGTACGGCGTGGGGGGCGGGTCGAGCGTGGGATTTGGCCTCGGCATGTCCAGCTACGGGAACGGCGGGGGAAGCGCGTACGGAACCGGCATCGGCGTCAGCTCAGACGTCTCGGACCCGCGGGCGCGACTGCGTCTGACCTTCGAGGGCGGCAAGGTCGTCGGCGTCAAGCGCCGCGAGAAGTGACCTCGAGTGGGCGACCATTTTAATTGTAATTTTACCGTTCTTCGGACGGGGCTTGCGGTATCATAGTCCTATGACCACTCGAACAGCGATCCTGTCCGTCGCCGCCCTGTCCCTGCTCTCCGCCCCGCTTCACGCCGAGAGCTCCGAGAGCCTGCGCCAGAAGGCGGATAACCTGAGCGCCACCTTCGACTCGGTCGCCGTCCCGCCGCGCTCGCCCGCCAAGCCGCTGGTGCGCCGCGCCCGCCTGATACCGCGCCCCGAGCCGCTGCCGGAAAACTGCGCCAACCTGCCGGTCGTCTCCATGCGCAACGGCGAGATCTTCAAGAACGGCGCCTCCTTGGGGCGCAACGCGTCCACCTACCAGGCGAACTGCGACGGACTCGTCGTGTGGCAGGATCATTACGGCGACCTCTACCGCGACAGCCAGAAAATCGCGGATCGTGTTTCCCAGTACGACGTCGCGTGGCACGGGGACGCGGTCGCGTGGAAGGACTTGAGCGGCGGCCTCCACTTCGGCGGCGACGACCTGGGCCGCGTCGAGAGCTACATCTTCGTCAAGTACACCGGCGACGTCGTCTGGAAGGACAGCTGGGGCGACCTGTACCGCAACCGCGAGAAGCTCGGCCGCGCCTCGAACTACGTCGTCGCGGCGCGCACCGGCGACGTGGCCTGGCAGGACAGCTTCGGGACCTTGCACCGCAACGACGTCGAGCTCGGCCGTTCGCAGAGCTGGCAGATCGCCGACCGGACCGGAGACGTGGGCTGGCTCGACTCTTTCCGCAATCTCTACAAGAACGGCGCCAAGGTCGGCACCGACGTGAGCCAGTTCTCCTTCCGCGAGGACGGCAAGCTCATCTGGGTGGACAGCTGGGGCAACACCCACTCCGCCTAGCGACGGCCGGGGGGCGGGCGCACCGTCTTGAAGCGCCGCTGGTAATACGCCAGCGCCTCCTCGACTCTCTTCTGATCGCCCCAAAAGAGGACGTCCTGCTCACCGAGCCTGACCGAGCGCTCCGCGACTTCGTGGGCGAGCGTCCCGGGGGCCTCCTCTGTCAGCTGGGCGCGTGAGGCTTCAAGGAAGCTCCGGGACTTGTTCAAATTTTCCGCTCGACGCCCGAGCGAAGGCATCGGAGCGGTTTGACGGATCATCATGCGCAGAAAGGCGGGCCAGCCGTCTTTCCACGCGTCGACCATCGCGGCCAGCGACACTTGGAAAGGGTCGACGTCGCCTTCCCGGGCTTGGAGGAGCTCCATTCGCCGCCTGATTTTCTCCAGCTGCTCCACGTAGCCCGGAAATTTCTTGAAGCCGTCCCCGCCGGGATCCTGACCCTGGAGACCTTTCACCAAGCCGATGATCTTTTGGTTCTTCCGGACCAGCTCATCGAGCTCGCGGCGGCGGCCGAGTTCGCCGGCGACGGCCTTGGAAGGCCAGCCTTTCAGGCCGGCCAAGAAGCGCGCCTCGCGCGCGTAGGCGAGGATCTCGTCCTCTGAGGTCGCCACCGATCCGGCTCCCAAGGCTTTTCGCGTCAAGGAGTGGGCCATCTCATGGACGTAGACGCCGGCGGTTTCTCGGGCCAAGGCGGCTAGGCTCTCGTCGGAAGGGCAGACGCCGGCGGTCCGGATCACCCGCGGCGTCAGCGCGGCGCTGGACAGGTAGACCGTGCGGGTCTGGTCGTCGTACAGCGCGAAAGCATTGGCGAGCCGTACGCCGTCGCCCAAAATCAACGGAACGCCGGGCTTGCCCTCGGCGGTGGCCAGGATATCGGCGACATCCTGCGCGGGACGGGCTCCGCGCAGAAGCCGCTTGTACTGCGCCTCCAGGCGCGAGGCGAGCCGGCAGGGATCGGACGAAGCCTCGAGCAGGGCATGGTGGCCCGCGAGGAATCGGCGTTCCTCGGCGGTGAAGGCCCGGGCGCGCGCTGCGCCCGCGCTCATCAGTCCGAGGACGGCCAGCAGGGCGAGGAGCGGCCTCGTGTTCCCTCCGGACCTGACGCTCTCGATTCTTTCCGTCATTAGTCCATGATACATTTCTAGCGCGGAGAGCCAGAAAAAAAGCGAGACGATAGAACCGCACGGTTCCAACGTTGGAAGCGCCGCGGGCGGTCTCCTAATCTTTACACCCGGTCCATAGGCAGGGCGCCCGCCGCCGCCTTATAATCAAGGCATCGGAGGTGCCCCCCATGCGAATCTCCATTTCCTCGCACGTGAGTTTCCTTCTTTTCCTTTTCTTCGTGATCGGCGCCGGGACCGTCCGGGCGCAGTGCGTCGCGGCCTCGACCGCCTGGAGGAACAATCCGTTCGCGGCGCAATCCGGGGCGTTCTCGGCGACCTTCACGGCCGCGCCGTCCGCGGCTAAGATCGACGGCGTGACCGGCCTGTCCCAGGGGGCCGCGACGGGCTTCGCGAGCCTGGCCGTCGCCGTGCGGTTCAACAATACCGGCTACCTCGACGCCCGCAACGGCGGCGTCTATGCGGCGGACGCCTCGGTCCCTTACACGGCCGGAGCCGTCTACGCGTTCCGCCTCGCCGTGGACTCGGCGGCCAAGCGCTACTCCGTCTGGGTCACGCCTCCGGGCGCCGCGGAGCGGGCCCTGGCGACGAACTTCGCGTTTCGGACGGAGCAGGCCGGGGTCACCGGCCTCGGCAACTGGGCTCTGATCGCCACCTCCGGCAGCCACCAGGTCTGCGCCTTCGCGCTCGCCGGCGGAGACACGATCCCGCCCACGGCGCTCCTCACCGCCCCCTCCGCCGGCGCCGCCGTCGCGGGCGCCGTGACGCTCTCGGCCGCGGCCTTCGACAACGTCGGCGTGGCCGGCGTGCAGTTCCAGGCGGACGGCGTCAACGTCGGCGCCGAGACGACGCAGGCGCCGTACGCGACGACCTGGAATACCGCCTCGGTCTCCAATTCGGCGCGCGTCCTGACGGCGGTCGCCCGCGACGCGGCCGGCAACAAGGGCGTCAGCCCGGCCGTGACGGTCACCGTGAACAACACGGCTCCGCCGCCCGCCGATTGCGTCTCCGTCGCCGCGTCGTGGCAGGGCGCGGCGTTCGCGCCGCAGTCCGGTTCTTTCGTCGCGAGCTTCGACGCCGTCCCGGGGGCGGCAAA
>JAHFCD010000584.1 GCA_023249695.1 Elusimicrobiota bacterium | reverse complement strand
GGCGGGCATCGGCGGGACGCTGGGGTGGCGGCGCTTGCGCCACTTGCGCAAGTTCTCCGGCCCGTAGCTGTAGACGATGGCGCCGGCGGCCTTCTTGCCTTTCACCTGGTTGAGGTGCAGCGAGACGAAGATCGAGCCGCTTTGATCGACGCAGTCGACGAGGCGGTCGTCGAGGGTGACGTAGCGGTCAGTGTCGCGCGTCAGGACGACGGGCAGGCCCGCGGTCTTGGCGAGGCGGGCCTTGAGCTTCTGGGCGAAGACGAGGGCGATGTTCTTCTCCATGAGGCCGTGCACGACGGCGCCCTCGTCGTCGCCGCCGTGGCCGGGGTCGAGGACCACCGGCGTCAGCGGCTGATTCGGGGCGGGAAGCAAAGGCGAGGCCGGGTGCATCGCCGAGGAGGGGATGGCCAAAGCGGCGGCCAGGAGGGCCGGGGCAACACCGTTCCACGTGGTCATCATCCTCATATATAGCTTAGACAAGGCTAATACCTTACTATAACGGCCCCCCCTGGTGCTGTCAAGGGGTGGGTCAAAAGACCCATGACCGAACGGTTCGGGAAGGATATCCTATACCCGTGAGGAGCATACTGCCCGTCATCAGCGTCCTCGGCCTCATAGGGGCCGGCGGCGCCGTCACCTGGTCGGTCATGTCCCGCCAGAACGACACCTATATTACGCATGACGTGGCCAATTCGTTCAATCTTCAGACGGGACCCGCCCCGGTCCGGGCCCCCGCGGCCCTCGCCCCCGGGGAGACCCTGCGCGACGCCGTCGCGGCGGCGCCGCCCGCTCCGTCGTCGTTGATGAAGGTCATCGCGACCCCGGGCATGGCCGTCGGACGCCCCGCCAAGGACGCCCCGGACAAGCAATACACGGTCATCACTCCGAAGGCCGAGGCCTGGGCGCGCAAGCATAAGCTCTTGGCCGGCCTCCTCGCCAAGCCCGCGGCGTTCCTGGTGAGCCGCAGCGCGCTCGGCAGCGTGCGCGGCCTGCGCGCCTTCCTCGCGGATCCGCGCAAGGTCGACGCCTACATGAATTCGGCGCTGGTGCGCATTACGTTGAATAGCCCGACGGTGGCCAAGGCCCTGCTCGGCAACCCGGCGGTGATCCGGGCCTTCCTCGCGACGCCCGCGATGAGCGATCCGCAGGCGGTCCGCGCCTTGCTCGCCAGCCCGATGTTCCACAAGATGCTCGACTGCCCCGCGATCCAGGAGGCCGTCGGCGATCCCGTGGTCATGAACAAGATGATCGGCGATCCCCAGACCATCCGCTGGATCGGGGCGCATCCCCAGGCGCTGACCGCCCTCGCCGAGGCCGCGCCGGCCTTGGGCGACGCCTTCGCCGCGAAAACCGGACGCTGACGCCGCGCGCCGGGGCCTACTTCAGGACGAAGAAATGCCGCAGGTCCATGTCCTCGGCGCGGCCGTCGCCGTGATCGCCGTTGCCGGTCGCGGGGTCGAGATGGCCGCCGTGGTCGGGCGCGAATGCGAGAAGGTAGTCCCGCCCCCAGGCCTGCGCCGCGGCCTTCACCCACAGCTCCCAGCTCGACGCGTGCCGCTCCAGGGCCGCCGCGGCCGCCGCGGAGAAATGCGGCGTGTCGTGAAGGCGGTCGTCGTACTCCTGGTGATAGACGACGATCACGTCGTGGCGGCCGTCCCGGAGAAGCTCGAGCGCCCGGAGCGTGACGCCGGCGTCATCGGCGGGGGAATAATAATCCAGCGGCCGGCCGCGGAAGATGAGATCGATGCTGCTGTCTTGGACCGCGACGATCGCGACCTTTTTGCGCGCGCGGACCAGGGCGTCGAAGAGCGTATCGCAGGCGAGCACGGGGCGCGCGTAGGTCGTGATGCCGTGCTCGGCCGGCGCGCCGCCCGTGAACAGAGAGGCGAAGCAGATGGGAGTTTTGGGCGGGAGCACCGACGCGAGCGCGATCTCGTGCGTGCTGCTCGCGCGCAGGCGTTCGTGGAGCGCCGGGTAGCGCGTCAGCGCGTGAAGGCCGAACGCATCCGGGCAA
>JAHFCD010000583.1 GCA_023249695.1 Elusimicrobiota bacterium | reverse complement strand
GCAGGCTCGAGAGGAACTGGGCGAAGGCGTCGTCCTTGTACGCGGTTTTTTTGGCTCCGTACACGTCGGAGTATTCCTGCAGCAGGCGGGAGAGCTTGCGGATCTCGACGAGGGCGTTCTCGCGATCGCCCCGGAAGGCGTAATTCAGGGAGCGGTACGCGTTGACCATCGCGCGCTCGAAGCGCGAGCCCGCGTATTCCGTCGTCGTGTCGTTGAGGATCAAGGTGCCGGCGGCCTTCGAAACGCTCTTGGTGTAGAGCTCGTCCATGCGCCGTTCGGCCTTCTCGAAGCTCTCGTCGCTGTCCGAGAACTTGCCGGCGTCATGCTGGACGGCGCCGAGATCGAGATAATAGAGGACCTGGTTCTTGCGGTCGTACGCGCCCGTCTTCGCCTTCTCGATGCGGGCCAGCGCGCCGTCGTAGTTGCGGGCGGCGAGCATCCCGTTGACCTCCTTGCGCATCTCGCCCGAAGGGCCCCCGCAGGCGGCGAGCAGCAGGGGGAAGAGGAGAAATGGAAAAGGAACGGCCCCGCCTCTCTGGGAAGAAAGGCGGGGCCGGGTGACGCCCATGACCGCTACCAGCCGGCCTTGGAACGCTTGACGAATTTCTTGATCTTCTTCTGGCCGTTCCAGACGATCTTGTGGGACTTCATGTCCAGAAGCTTGAGGTTGGTCTGATAGAAGACCACGGCCTTGCCGCCTTCCTGGTCCACGATCTGGTTCAGCGCGCCGCTGAGCATGAAGTCGGCGCCGATCTCCTGGCCGTGAGCCTTCCGGGTTTCCTCGGAGGCGTGCGTGTCCTGGTCGAGCCGCTCGTCCCGGACCTCGCCCCGCTCGCCCTTGCCGGCGACGAACTCCACCTTGCCGGAATTGATCAGCGCGCGCTGGAGGTCCTCGACGAAGGTGTCCGTGTTGATGTGCTCCTGGGACTGGTTCTTGACGCTTCCCACGATCACGGTCGGATTCTTCCCGAGCGCCTGGTGCGCCGCCGAGTACCACGGCCGCGACAGGGAGTCCGAGATCATTTCCTCGGCCACCTGCCGCGAGTCGGTGTCGTTCCAGCGGCCGCTGACGTCCTTGACCTCGCCGGCGTCCATGCGCTGCACCGAGGTGCCGCACGCGGACAAGGCGAGAGCCAAGGCGATGAAGCCGAGAGCCGGACGCATCTTAGTGCTTGGCTTCTTCGGCCGAAAGCTCGTCGAAGGCCTTCTCGGCGTTCGCCTTCACGTAGTCGCGGACCTTCGCGTCGAGCTCCTTCGACTCGTTGAGGCTGGACTGGATCGCGCTCATGTCGAGCTTGACGAGCGAGAAGATCGTCCCGTCCTGCGGGTCCTTGTAATGGTCCACCGGGACCGAGCCGTGCAGCGTGAACTTGGCGAAGTTCTTCATCGTCGTGGAGACCATCTGCTCCTCGGAGGACTTGGTCATGTCTCCGGCGGTGATCGAGGCCATGTAGTCCTTGGTCAAAGTCGTGACGTAGGAGTTCATGATCTTCGCGAGCTCGGCGCGGCCGCGGTCGTCGGCGGCGGTGACCGCGAGAGCGCGGTTGCGGATGCCCTGGGCCATGCCGACGCCGTAGAACACCTGCTTGCCGTCCTTGTCCTTCATGGCGCCGGTGCCCTTATTGACCCATTCCGGAGCGTTGCTGACGATCGGCGACGGCTTGCCGCCGCCCGCGCAGGCCCCCAAGGTCAGAGCGGCGACGAGCATCAGAGCGATGCGGCTGAAACGGTTGCTGTTCATGTGGCCTCCGGCCGGGCCTAAGGCCCGGCGCTTTTGAAGTCTAACAGACGAAGGGGGGGCTGTCAAGAATTAGCAATGTGACCGTGAGCACGCGTGATTTTGGTATTATCGGCCCATGGCGTCCCCCGACGAAAAGAACCTGGTCTGGCTGGATCTCGAGATGACGGGCCTCGAGCCCGAGAAGGATTTCATCCTCGAAATCGCCACCGTCGTCACCGACGGCGAGCTGAACGTGCTTGCCGAAGGCCCGTGCCTCGCGATCCATCAGTCCGACGACATCC
>JAHFCD010000111.1 GCA_023249695.1 Elusimicrobiota bacterium | reverse complement strand
ATCGCGCCCCAGATCTACCGCCTGCTGCGCAACCGCTCGGCCGACATCTCCACCGGCACGGTCGCGATCGGCCTCGTCTCCGCCGCCGTGATGACGATGGACTTCGCGCATCTCGGCCAGGAGCTGATGACCTACCGCAACCTCGCGCAGGCCGGCGGCTTCGCCATCTTGCTCGGCCTCAAGTCCTGGTACGACCGGCGCCCGGCCGCGGGGCCCGCCTCGGCGACCGCGGCCGGATGGCGCGCCGCTCTGGCGCTCGCGGGCCTGGGGCTCCTGCTGCTCTTGGGCGGACCGCTCGCGCTCACGATCGCGCCGTCGGCGCTGTGGCTCAACGCCTTGCTCGTGCCCTTTCAGATGATCTCCGGCCTCGGCTTCACCTGGCTGATGATGCCCCAGTTCGAAAAGATCGCGCGCGAAGGCAAGATCGGAGACGCCTCGGAAGCGATGGCGTGGGGCTTCGTCGGCACCCGCACGATCTGGATTTGGTCCTTGTCCACCTTGGCCGCCATCCCGCTCGGAGGGGCGGCCGTCGCGCTCGGACCGTTGGCCCTCTTTTCCTTCGCCGCGCTGGCGGTCAGCGGCCTCGCGCTGTCGCTCTTGCGCCGCTCGAAGCTGACTCGCTGGAAGGGCTTTCTCGCGCTCGCGGCGGTCATGACCGCGGAGGTCCTCGCGGGGTGGTTGATCCTGCCCCATTTCGCCGCGATCCCGTCCGGCGCGGAATCGAAGTACCTGATGTATCTCTGCTACCTGGTGCAGAACCTGACCGCCTTTCTGGCGGCCATCATGACCGCGCGCGCCTTCCGGGGGCGCTCCCCGTCGTAAAATTAGTATAATCCCCCTGACGGCCGTCGGCGGCAAAGCCGCCCACAGCACGGCCCGGAGGACTCAAGACATGCAGCGCAAAGGCAAGTACTTCTTCAATTCCGAATCGGTGAGCGAAGGCCATCCCGACAAGGTTTGCGACCAGATTTCCGACGCCGTGCTCGACGCCGTGCTCGCGATCGATCCGATGAGCCGCGTCGCCTGTGAAACCTTCGTCGGCCGCGGCCTCGTGGTCGTCGGCGGCGAGATCACGACCAAGGCGATGCTCGACATCGACCAGATCGTGCGCCAGACCATCAAGGAGATCGGCTACACCCGCCCCGAGTACGCCTTCGACTCGGCCTCCTGCGCCATCCTCAACGGCATCGGCCGCCAGTCCCCCGACATCGCCCAGGGCGTGGACACGGGCGGCGCCGGCGACCAGGGCATCATGTTCGGCTACGCCTGCCGCGAGACCGAGGAGCTGATGCCGCTGCCGATCATGCTCGCGCACAAGCTCGTCAAGAAGCTCGCCGAGGTCCGCAAGAACGGCACTTTGCCCTACCTCGGCCCCGACGGCAAGTCCCAGGTCTCCGTCGAGTACCTCGACGGCCGCCCCGTCCGCGTCGATACCGTCGTGCTCTCGACCCAGCACGGGCCCGAGATTCTCGATAAGACCGGCGACCAGATCACCGAGAAGTCGCGCAAGGAGATCATCGACGTCGTCATCCGCCCCGTCCTCGGCAAGCGCCTGATCGACGACAAGACGCGCTTCCTGATCAACCCCACCGGCAAGTTCGTCGTCGGCGGCCCCGCCTCCGATACCGGCCTCACCGGCCGCAAGATCATCGTGGACACCTACGGCGGCCGCGCCCCGCACGGCGGCGGCGCGTTCTCCGGCAAGGACCCGACGAAGGTCGACCGCTCGGCCTGCTACATGGCGCGCTACATCGCCAAGAACGTCGTGGCCGCAGGCCTCGCCGAGGAGTGCACGGTCCAGCTCGCCTACGCGATCGGCGTCGCCGAGCCCGTCGGCGTCTACTTCGACACGCACGGCACCGGCGCCGCCGATGAGGCGCGCATCGAAGTCGCCGTTCGCAAGCTTTTCCCCATGACGCCGAAGGGCATCATCGACACCCTCAAGCTGCGCCGCCCGATCTACCGCCAGACCGCCTCGTACGGCCATTTCGGCCGCACGGAAAAGGGGTTCACGTGGGAGCTCACGGACAAGGCGGACGCCCTGCGCGAGGAAGTGCTCGGTAAGGGCGCGAAGGCGAAGAAAGCCCTCGCCGTCGCCTAAGGATCATCGGTTGAGCGGTCACCCGCTCGCCCGGCCGTCCGCCTGGCGCCTTTGGTGGTCTTTCACCTGGCGCCAGGCGGCGGCCATGATCCTCTCCACGATCGCGCTCGGGATCGTCCTCGGCGCGCTGAAATGGCTCGGCATGCCTCCTCATTACGGCCTCGTGACGATGCCTTATACGACGTTCGGCATCATCGTATACTCGAGCTACGAAGCCTGCCGCCAGCTGCTGGGCGTTTACGACATCCGCCTTCACGGAGGACATGCCGGTGAACAAGACCATCGCCACCGCCGCTGAGGCGGCCGCGCGCGTCAAGGACGGCGCCACGATCCTCCTCGGCGGCTTCGGCGTCTGCGGCCTTCCGGAAAATCTCATTCTCGCCTTGCTCGACGGCGGCGCCAAGGATCTCACGCTCGTCTCCAACAACGCCGGCCTCGACGATTTCGGCATCGGCACCTTGCTGCGCGCCGGACGCGTGCGCAAGATGATCATGTCCTACGGCGGCGAGTGCAAGGCCTTTGAAGAAATGACTTTGACCAAGACGCTCGAGGTCGAGTGGAATCCGCAGGGCACCTTGGCCGAGCGCCTGCGCGCCGGCGGCGCCGGCATCGGCGGCTTCTTCACCCCGACCGGCTACGGCACGCCGATCGCCGAGGGAAAAGAGACGCGTCTCATCGACGGACGCTGGATGGTCTTCGAGAAGCCGCTGAAGGGCGATTTCGCCTTCATCAAGGCGTACAAGGGCGACGAGCTCGGCAACCTCGAGTACCGCAAGACCGCGCGCAACTTCAACCAGGTCATGGCGACCGCCGCGAATTACGTCGTCGCGGAAGTCGAGCAGCTCGTCGAGATCGGCGGCCTCCACCCGGAGCACATCCATACGCCCGGCATCTTCGTCGACGCCGTCCTGCTGGGGAAGTCGTATAAAAAGCCGATCGAAAAACTCACCGTGAGGAAGGCCGCCGCCCATGTCTGAGCCCAAGGATAGCCGCGTCGTCATCGCCCGCCAGGCCGCGACTTTGCTCCAGGATGGCTCCTACGTGAACCTCGGCATCGGCATTCCGACCTTGATCCCGAACTATCTGCCCAAGAACGTGTCGGTCACTCTCCACACCGAGAACGGCATGCTCGGCTACGGCCCCTACCCGCACGAGGGCGAGCAGGACCCCGACCTGATCAACGCCGGCAAGGAGACCGTCACCGAGCTTCCCGGCTGCTCCTACTTCGGCTCGCACGACTCGTTCGCGATCGTCCGCGGCGGGCACCTCGACGCGACCGTGCTCGGCGCGATGGAGGTCGGCGCGAACGGCGACCTGGCCAACTGGATGATCCCGGGCAAGAAGGTCAAGGGCATGGGCGGCGCAATGGACATGGTCGCCGGCGCCAAGCGCGTCATCGTCGCGATGGAGCACGCCACGAAGGACGGCAAGCCCAAGATTCTGCCCCAATGCACCTTGCCGCTCACCGGCAAGGGCGTCGTCTCCACGATCGTGACCGAGCTCGCGACTTTCGACGTGACGAAGGACGGCCTCGTTCTCACCGCGCTGTCCACCGACACGACCGTCGACGCCGTCAAGGCGCTGACCGGCGCGCCGTTTACCGTCGCGGCCGTCGTAACGCCCTACGCCCGCTAAAGGAACATTCTGACCGCCCCAGGGTCTTATCAACCGGAGTCCGAACGGGACTTTCTGGACAAGCACTCGGAGCTGGTCTTCAACCTGGCCCTGCGCTTGACCGGGAACCGTTCCGACGCCGAAGACCTCGCCCAGGACGCCTTGATCCGGGCCTTGAAGGCCCTGCCGAACTTCCGGGGCGACAGCCAGCTGTCGACGTGGGTGTACCGGATCACGGTCAACGCGTGGAAGAACCGGGTCCGGGCTGAAAAGAGCCGCGGGTTTTGGAAGACGATCTCGTTCGGGGCGTTCGGCAGCGACAAAGACGACGATGAACCGATGTACGAGCCGACCGGCAACGATGCCCCGCTCGACACGGAGCTCGAAAAGGAGGGAACGGCCGCCGTGGTGCAAAAAGCCCTGCTTCAGCTCGACGCGGACGACCGGGCCATCGTCGTCCTGCGCGAGATCGAGGATAAATCTTACGGCGAGATCGGCGCCGTGCTCGGCCTGGCCGAGGGCACGGTCAAGTCGCGCCTGTTCCGCGCCCGCGCCAAGCTCAAGACTTTGATCGGAAAGGTATCCGCATGAACGACTCCATCCGCGAAAAACTGTCCGCCTATCTCGACGGCGCGCTCCCCGACGCCGAGCGCCGGGCCGTGGAGCTGGAGATCTCGCGCTCCGAGGAGATGCGCATGGAGCTCGAGGCCCTGCGCGCCGTCTCCGCCGCGGTGAAGGGCCTGCCCCGGGAGACGCTGCCAGTCGGCTTCCGGGCCCGCCTCGACGCCCGCATCGCCCGCGAGGGCGCCGCGCCCGCGCGCGAATACTTCATTCTCCCCCCCGCCTATCGTCCGCTCGCGTTCGCGCTGTCGACCGCCGTGGTCGCGCTCGTCGTCTGGGACAAGAGCGTGACGCGCCTGGACATCGCCGCCCCGCACGTCGGCTGGGACACCGCCAAGGTCGGCGTGAAGAGCGCCGCCGAGGCCCCGCCGTCGATCGACGTCAGCGGCCAGCTGTCCGCGATGAACGCGGCCGGCAAGACCCGCGAGGACGAAACCGCCGAAAACGCCGCGCCTCAGGAGCTCACGGCCCAGGCCGCGAAAAAAGAGGACGCCGCCGCCGACGACAAGGCCGCTCCCTCCTCGACCTTCGGCAAGAAGATCAGCGCTCCCGGCAAGCCCCTCGAGGTCGCCGAGGCAGACGGGGCCGCGTCGGTCGCCGGAGCGCTCTCCGGGTCCGGGGGCTCGGGCCTCTCCGCTCCCCCCGCTCGTTCCGCTCCGGCCGCGGCCCCCGCCGCCGCTCTCGATCAGCTCGAGCCGGCCGAGGGAAACTCGTTCAAGGCGCGCAGCGAAGAGGAGCGCTCCGCCATCAACGAGCACCTCTACCAAGGATTCGAGGAAGAGAAGAAGCGCATGGGCATCGCCAAGATCATCGACAAGGACGCCGAGGAGGAGAAGGCTCCTTCCGGGGGACGAGAGTTCATGACGCTCGGAGCCTCGCCCGAGTCCCCGAGCCTCAATCGCGGCCGCTCGGTCGCCGCCGTGCGGGGCGTCGCCAAGGGCAATCCGTCGGCGCCGATCGTCAAAGCCATCACCCTCAAGAGCGCCGAGGCGCTCGCGACGACCTGGGCCGCCGCCGGCCTCTCCGGCGAGCCTCCGGCGGTGAGCTTCCCCGACCAGATGGCGATCTTCCTCGCCTGCCCCCCGGGCTGCGGCATCGTGACCGTCGCGAACCGCAAGAAAGCCATCGTGGTCCTTTATAAGGACGCGGGCTTCGACGACGCCTCCGCGCGCGTCCGGGCCGTGACGCTCTCCCCCAAGCCGGTCCTCCTCAAGCTCGCCCAATAACCCCGCGCTCGAAGAACGACGAGCTTTCTTCTTTGACGGGAACCTTTTCAAAGGGCCGGGGTCGTACTCCCCGATACGGAGGAGCTCACATGAAACGCCAAGCCCTGTCGGCCCTGATGATAATCGGTCTCGCCGTTCCCGCGCCCGCCCAGCAGCTGCTCGCCTGGCCGATCGGAGCCGCCAACGCGGCGCTGCGCGCCTTCCTGCCCGGGATGCCGATGCCGCACCCGTTCCTGCCCGGCCCCGGCCCGCGGCCGCTTCCGGTTCCCCTGCCCGGCCCCCGGCCGACGCCGGTCCTTCCCATCGAGGCCTCGCCGGTCACGATGACCGGCTATCACGTGGAAGGCACGATCACCGATCAGGTGGCCGAGCTGACCTACCGCATCGTTTTCCGCAACCCCACCGACCGGCGCCTGGAAGGCGTGCTGATGGTGCCGCTGCCGGCGGACGCGTCGCTGTCGGGCTTCTCCATGGTGATCGGCGGCAAGGAGACCAAGGGCGAGCTGCTCGAGGCGACGCAGGCCGCGTCCATCTACCAGAGCATCGTCAGCCGCGCGATCGATCCGGGCCTGCTCGAGCTCATCGGCGAGCGCATGTTCCGCGCGAAGGTGTTCCCGATCGAGCCCCGCGGCGAGATCGTCGCGACGCTCAAGATGACGCAGACCCTCGCCAAGAGCGGCGGCCTCGTCTCCCTGTCCGTGCCGATGCGTTCGGCGCGCTTCACCCAGGGCGAAGGCGGCCGGGCCTCGGCGAACATCGCGCTGAAGACCACGCGCCCGCTGCGCACGATTCTTTCCTCAAACGCCGATACCCGGATAAGCCGGGAAGGAGAGCACGGAGCGTCGATCCGCTACGAGGAAGGCGCGTCCGGCCCCCAGGACCTGGCGCTGACCTTCTCGATGCGCGAGGACCCGCTCGCCGCGGGCGTGCT
Source organism: Elusimicrobiota bacterium (assembly GCA_023249695.1). GTDB lineage: Bacteria > Elusimicrobiota > Elusimicrobia > UBA1565 > UBA9628 > GWA2-66-18. Next base: position 841 of record JAHFCD010000111.1, on the reverse strand, counting down.
CGCCTATCGCGAGACCGGCGAGGACGGCGCCTTCCTTCTGACCTTGTCGCCCAGGATCGAGGCCGAGGCCAAGGCCGCGCCGAAGGCCGTGGTCTTCGTCGTGGACCGCTCGGGCTCGATGACGGAGGGCGGCAAGATGGACCAGGCCAAGAAGGCGCTCGCCTGGTGCGTGGACCGGCTCAACCCGCAGGACCGCTTCGGCGTGGTGGACTTCGCGACCGACTGGAACGCGCTCGACGAGAGCGCCCTGCTCGCCGCGACGCCGGAGAACAAGGCGCGCGCCACGCGCTACATCGAGCGCCTCGAGGCCGCCGGCGGCACCAACATCGAGGCGGGCTTGGACCAGGGCCTCAAGCTCCTCAACACGGCGGGCGGGATTTCGCCGATGCTGTTCTTCCTGACCGACGGAGTGCCGACGATCGGCCAAACCGACCCCGGCGCGCTGCTGCGCAAGGCCGCCCAGGACAACGCGGCCCTGCGCGCCCGCGTCTTCTCCTTCGGCGTGGGCTCCGACGTGAACACCTTGCTGCTCGACAAATTGGCCGAGGCGGGCCGAGGCGCCCGCGACTACGTCGCGCCCAACGAGGACATCGAAGCCAAGGTGTCGTCTCTCTACCAGAAGGTCTCCCATCCGGCGCTGACCGACGTGAAGGTCGAATGGCAGGGCGTCGAGGTCGACCAAGTCTATCCGCGCCCGGTTCCCGACCTGTTCCACGGCGGCGAGCTGGCCCTGTACGGCCGTTTCCGCGCCGGCGGCAAAGGCACCGTGGTCGTGACGGCAAGGCCAACGGCAAGCCCGCGCGCTTCGAGTTTCCGGTGGAATTCCCGGCGGAGAGCTCGC
>JAHFCD010000582.1 GCA_023249695.1 Elusimicrobiota bacterium | reverse complement strand
CTTGAGCGTCAGGCGCAGGCCCACGCCGCCGAACTGCCCCTCCGTCTCGGTCTTCATCTCGCGATGAATCTCCGGCTCCATGAATTGGGAATACGGATCGAGCGTGCGCACCATCCCCGTCGCGGCGCCGTAGATCAGCTTCTGCGCCTCCGGCTCGTCCACATAGTTGTCCTGCACGTAGCCGAGCACATCCACGAGGAGCTTCAGCTGCTCGTAGGTCTTGTCCGCGTTCGCCGCGTAAGCGGGGCGAACGACGAGGGCGGCCGTCACGGCCGCGGCGATCAACATGCGCTTCATATCCATTCTCCTAGATGCCGACGGGCTTTCCATGCCCGGCCCGGACTATTTACGCTCAAGCCATTCCGCCGGATCCAGCGCGTCGGTGCCGCGCCGGATCTCGAGATAGACGCGCTCGCCGGCGGTCGCGAGCTTCTCGCCGGACCGCAAGGCGTCGCCCTTTTCCTTGACGATGTCGGCGAGCTCGCCGTACACGCTGAAGAAGCCGCCGCCGTGATCGACGATCACGACCTTCCCGTACGAACGGAACGGCCCGGCGAAGATCACGCTGCCCGGCGCGATCGCGCCGACGGCGGCCCCGGGGGCCGCCGAGAAGAGGACGCCCTGGCGCACGGTCCAGGTGCCGAGCTGCTCGTCGCGCTCGCGCCCGAACGGACGCAGGACCTTTCCGTCCACCGGCCAGGGCAGGGAGTGCACGGGGCGCTCGAGGCGCGCGACGGGCCCGGGCTTGCGGTACTTGCCCGCCTTGCCGAGCTTGTCGAGCAGCGCGGCCATGGCCTTCGCCGACTCCTCGAGCTCCTTGGCGCGCCGCGCCGCGGAGGCCACCTTCACCTGGGTCTCCTCGAGGGCGGCCTTCTTCGCCTCGTATTCGTGGCGGCGGACGTCGCGCTCGCTCTGTGCGCGGCGGCGGCTCTCGTCGAGATCGCGCGCGCGACGCGCGGTTTCCGCCGAGGCCGCTTCCGTTTTGAGACGGTAGCCTTGCAGCCCGCGCAGGTGGCGCGCCTTCTCGACGATCGCGGAGCGGCGGAATTGCTCGGCCCACAGCTCGCGGGTGCCGTAGGACTCGGAGCGCGCGGCTCCGGCGGCGACATGGCGCGCGGCCTCGGAAGCGATCGCCGCCGACCAGAAGCCGGCGACGCTCTTCGCCGCGTCGAGGCGGGATTTCAGGTCCGCGCGCCGGGACTCCGCGCGGCGAATGTCGGTCTGGAGCCCCTCGACGCGCTTGCGTGATTGGACGTCGCGGCTCTCGAGGCCTTTGACGTCGGCCCCGAGCTCCTTTTCCTCGCCGCGCAGCTCCTCGAGTTCCCGCAGGGTCTGCTTGAGCTGCTCCCTGATGGTGGAAAGCTCCTTGCGCTTGGCGTTGATCTGAGCGGACGCCGGCGCCGCGCTCAGCGCGAGCAAGCCGGCGAGGATCAGGATTCGGCGCGCCATAGCGACAAGGACCATCCGAGGGTCGCGCAGGCGGCGAGCAAGGTGACCTGGGCCAGCGGCCCCGGCCACGCCCACAGCAGCTCGTCGCGGTGCAGGGGCCAGGAGATCGCGAGCGCCGCCACGGCGCCCGCGCCGCCGCCGGCCGCGGTCCACAGCACGGAGGACGCCGCGCCGCGAACGGCCAGGCTCAGGGCGGCCAGCGCGAGCCCGGCGAAGAGGCACACCATCGTGCTCAGGGTCATGCGCAGAAAATGGGAGTAGAAGCGCAGGCGCAGGATGGCCTGGACCTGCCCGGGCTTATAGCGCAGGTCCGACCAATCGGCCAGGCGCTGAACGCCGTCGATCCAGGCCCCGAGATGCGTCAAGGATTCGGGCGAGGGCCGCACCTCGAAGGCCGCCGGCAGGGGATTATCGCCGACGAGCGCCGTGGATTCGGCGAGCTCGGGATCGTCCCGCTTGAGCGCCGCGAGCGCCTCCTCGGCGGAGATGAAGCGCACGTCCGCGACCTCGGGAGCGGCTCGAAGCTTTTCCTCGAGAACCTTCGCGCGGGACTCCTCGAGCGACGGGCGCGTGAACAGCACCACCCGGA
>JAHFCD010000110.1 GCA_023249695.1 Elusimicrobiota bacterium | reverse complement strand
CACGAAGGCAAAGAGATCCTCAAGGCGCGCGGCATCGCCGTGCCCCCGGCTGGTGGTGTGATCACGAAGACCACCCAGCTCGCCGCCGCGATGAAGCGCGCGGGCAAGGCCCCGTGGGTCATCAAGGCTCAGGTCCTCGCCGGCGGACGCGGCAAGGCCGGCGGCATCAAGCTCGCGAAGACCCCGAAGGAGGCCAAGGATCTCGCCAAGGCCATGATCGGGATGAACCTGATCACCCACCAGACCCACGGCCAGGCGATCAAGGTCAAGGAGGTCTTCATCGAGGGCGGCGTCAAGATCGAGCGCGAGATGTACTTCTCCGTCGTCATGGACCGCAAGAACGCGGGCCCGACGATCATCGCCTCCGCGCAGGGCGGCATGGAGATCGAAACGCTCGCCGAGGAGCATCCCGAGCAGATCATCCGCATGCCCGTCGACCCGAACGTCGGCCTGCGCGACTTCGCGGCGCGCCGCCTCGCGTTCCAGCTCGACATCCCGGCCACCCACACGGGCGAGTTCGTCAAGACGACGAAGGCTCTGGTGAAGGCGTTCATCGAGCTCGACTGCTCGATGCTCGAAATCAATCCCTTGATCCTTACTCCGAAGGGCGTCGCCGCGCTCGACTGCAAGATGACCACCGACGACAGCGCCGCCTACCGCCACCCCGAGCTCGCGAAGTTCAAGGACCACGAGGCCAGCGCGTTGGAAAAGCAGGCGCAGGCCGCCGACATCTCGTACGTCGGCCTCGATGGCAACATCGGCTGCATGGTCAACGGCGCCGGCCTCGCGATGGGCACGATGGACACCATCGCGCTCGCGGGCGGCAGCCCGGCGAACTTCCTCGACGTCGGCGGCGGGGCCAACGAGGAGCGCGTCAGCAAGGCGCTCAACATCATCCTGAAGGACAAGAAGGTCAAGGCGATCCTGATCAACATCTTCGGCGGCATCGTGAAGTGCGACATGATCGCGGCCGGCGTGATCGCGGCATTAAAAAAGATAAAACTGAAAGTGCCCCTCGTGGTGCGCCTTCAGGGCACGAACGTCGAGGCGGGCCGCGAGCTGCTCAAGAAGTCGGGCATCGCGATCATCGTCGCCGACGAGCTGTGGGACGCGGCCCAGAAAGCGGTCGCCGCGGCGAAGGGGAACTGACATGTCCATCATTCTCGATAAAGACTCGAAGGTCCTCGTCCAGGGCTTCACCGGCTCGCAGGGCACCTTCCACTCCAAGCAGTGTATTGAATACGGCACTTTGATCGTCGCCGGCGTGACGCCCGGCCGCGGCGGCCAGACCCACCTTGACCGCCCCGTTTTCAACACCGTGCACGACGCCGTCCGCAACACGGGCGCGTTCGTGTCCATGATCCTCGTTCCGGCGCCTTTTGCCGCGGACTCGATCATGGAGGCCGTCGACGGCGGCTGCTCGGTCGTCATCTGCATCACCGAGGGCATCCCGGTCCTCGACATGGTGCGGGTCAAGCGCTACATCCAGCAGGTGGAGCGCTCCGGCCGCGAGATCACGCTCATCGGTCCGAACTGCCCCGGCGTGATCACGCCCGGCCAGTGCAAGCTCGGCATCATGCCCGCCTTCATCCACAAGCCCGGCCGCATCGGCGTGGTGTCGCGCTCCGGAACCCTGACCTACGAGGCCGTCGACCAGCTCACCAAGCGCGGCCTCGGCCAGTCCACCGTCGTCGGCATCGGCGGCGACCCCATCAACGGCTCGAGCCATGCCGACATCCTCGCCAAGTTCGAGGCGGACGAGGACACCGACGCGGTCGTCATGATCGGCGAGATCGGCGGCTCCGGCGAAGAGGAGGCCGCGCGCTACTTCAAGGACAAGATGACCAAGCCGGTGTTCGGCTTCATCGCCGGCAAGTCCGCTCCCGAGGGCCGGCGCATGGGCCACGCGGGCGCGATCGTCGAGGGCGGCGCGGGAACGCACGCCTCGAAGATCAAGGCCATGAAGGAAGCCGGCATCACGGTGGTGGACAACCTGTCCGGCATCGGCGAGGCCGTCGCCAAGTCCCTCAAGCCCCTCGCCGCTTAAGCTCCGCCCGTCGAGAACGAAGGCCCGCCGCTTCCGCGGCGGGCCTTCTTCTTTTTCCCGTATTAATGTCACCGCCCGGCAATAACGCCGCGCTCGAGTCCGGCGCTATAATCGCGGTCATGGGACTCAGGGAGGCGGACGACATGAACGATCGCGCGGTGTTTTTCGAAAAGGACGGAACGCTCGTGGCGGATGAAAGACCCGGAACGGATCCGGCGCAGATGCGCCTGCTGCCGGGCGCGTCCGAGGGGCTCGCGCGCCTGCGCGCCGCGGGCTTCCGCCTGTTCATCGTCTCGAACCAGCCCGGCGTCGCGCGCGGTCAGTTCCGCGAGGCCGCGCTCACGCCCGTCGTCCGCCGGCTCGAGGAGCTGCTCGATTCGGACGGAGCCGCGTTCGAGGGCTTCTATTACTGCCCGCACCATCCTGACGGCCGCGTGCGCGCGTACGCCGTGGAATGCCGGTGCCGCAAGCCCGCCCCGGGCCTCATCGAGGACGCCTGCCGCGAGCACGGCCTCGATCCGCTGCGCTCGTGGATGATCGGCGACGTGCTCGACGCCGTCGAGGCCGGGCGCCGCGCGGGGTGCCGGACCGTCATGATCGACAACGGCCACGAGACCGCCTGGCGCGGCGGCCCCAACCGCGCGCCGCACCTGACCGCGCCGAACCTCGCGAAGGCGGCCGAGCTGATCCTCGGGGACCGCGAATGAGCCTCTCAGGGCGGTCGACGGCCCGGAAAAAATAGTTTACCGCGCGATCATGGCCCGGGCCGGGCGGGGGCTTTATACTGATCTTGCGGGGGGCGATATGAAAATAAAGGAGATCATGGCCGTCGACGTGGCGACGCTCGACCCGGAGGATTCGGTGGAGGAGGCCGCGCGGCTGATGCGCGACGCGGACGTCGGATGCGCGCCGGTCGTCTCGGACGGCGTCGTTCTCGGCGTGCTCACCGATCGGGACATCGTCGTGCGCGCGGCGGCCGAAGGCCTCCCCTTGAAGACCGCCAAGGTCCTCGAGATCCTGACCCCCGGCGTCGTCCACTGCGGCGAGGACGACGACGTCAACGAGGCGGCCCGTCTCATGGCGGAGTATCAGATCCGCCGCGTCATCATCGTCAAGCGCGACAACACGCTCGCCGGCATCCTCTCGCTGGCCGACATCGCCGCGCGCGCGAGCGAGGCGGCCAAGGTCCTCGCGGACGTCACGCGGCCGAGCCCGCCCCGCGAGGGGCGCGCCGCGAGCGCGCCGGAGCCCGCGGGCGACGAGGCGGAGTCCTCCCTGCGCGGCGCCGGCGTGAGCGAGACGGGCGACCTTCCCACGGCCGGCCGCGCCCACATCGATTCCCTCGTGCGCCGGGAGCTCTCCGCCGTCGAGACCTACCAGCAGGCCCTCGCGAAGGTCGGCCGCGAACCGGCCGGAGACGAGCTGCGGCGCATCGAGCACGAGCACGAGGAGGCCGTCGACCTGCTGCTCGAGAAGCTGCGGCGCTGCGGCGACCCGCCGCCGAAAAGCTCCGGGCTCTGGGGCGCGTGGTCCAAGGTCTTCGAAGGCACGGCGCTGATCCTCGGGAGCAAGGCGGCCATCCGGGCTCTGAAGGAAGGGGAGGAGCACGGCCTGCACAACTACGAGTACGCGCTCAGGGACGAGGTTCTCGATCCCGAGGTGAAGGCGCTGATCCGATCGAAGCTGCTGCCCCAGACGCGCGCGCACATACCCGCGCTCGACCGCATCCTTCAAACCGTGCGCTGACGGGGAGCTACTTGCCCTGGCTCTTGAGGTACTTCTGGACTTCGGGGTTGCTGGCCCCGCCGGGCACGCTCTTGAGCATTTCGGCCATGTCTCCGCCGCCCTTTTCGGATTGCGGATCGGCCACGCCGGTCATGCCTTTGCCCCCGCCGGGCTTGGGCGAGGTGCCCTTGAAGGAGCTGAAGCTCTTGGTGCCCTGGAGCTTGGGCATGCTGAACGTCTTCTTGCCGCCTTTCTTGACGACGGTCTTAGGCGCGGGCTCCGGCTCGGGCGCGGGCGGCGCGGCGACGGTGGGCGTCGAAGCGGCCGGCGCGGCGGCCGGCTTGTCCTGATAATAGGTGTTGTTCGCGCCGCCTTTGACGAAATCGAGGGAAGAGCCGCCGGGCGCGGGGGACGCGGTCTGGCCGCCGGCGACGGGCAATGACGAGGCGGAGGAGCCGGCCGGCCCGGGATTCATGATCGTGACGGTCTGGGAGACGTTGACCTTTTCCTGGCCTTTCTCGCGCCGGTCGAACATGACCGAGCTGTCGGGAGCGCGGGCGGTCTTCGCTTCGGTCATCCGAATGTAAACGATCCCGAGAAGAGGAAGAACGAGGGAAACGCCGCCGGCGACCAATAGCCCGATGGTGCGCTTGTTGCGCCCCTGCAGGACCGCCTCCTCGGGTGTCGGCATCTTCCGGGGAGTGTACCAGGAGAGTTTCAACTTGTCCAGTCCCGAGGCCCCGGTGTAAGAGCGCTCATTCACGGGCCTTGACAAAGGCAACAATTCCGTTACACTGGTCAGGTAGCATCCTGTTTCGCGCTTCCGGACCGTTTTTGGATCAAGGGGGTTGGAGATCCAGCGGGCGGTCCGGTGTCCGTAGGCGCCCTACAGGCGATAACGGCAAACCCATCGCAAGGTGGGGGCGCAAAGCCATGACTCCCTTCCTTCGGGGAGCGTCAGGCTACCGAATAGTGAATGCCCGCTAATATTGCGAGGGGCTTGTCCCCTATGCGCTGCGCGCGCGCGTTGGTGCTTGTAGAGACCATGGCGCGCGCGTGCGTTTATATGGCCCTGGCGGTGACCGCCTCGGCCCAGGCCGGCGGCGTCCCCGGCGCGTTCCTGAGCTACGGCGTCGGCGGCCGGGCCCTGGCCATGGGCGGCGCCTACTACGCGGTCTCGGACGACGCGAGCGCCGCGTACTGGAACCCGGCCGGCCTGGCCCAGCTTCAGAGGAAAGAGGTCACCACGATGCAGGCGACCCTCTTCCAGCAAACCAAGCTGACGTATTTCAGCCTGGCGTACCCGACCAAGAGCGGCTCCACCTTCGCCTTGAGCATGACCCAGCTGGCCAACAACGGCTTCGAGAAGGTGGACGTGACGCTGAATCCCAGCACCAACGAGCCCCAGACGATCACCTCGGGCGGCTCGTTCGTCGATCAGCAGCAGGCCCTGGGCCTGTCCTGGGGCAAGGGCGTCACCGAGACCGTGAGCTTCGGCATGAGCGTCAAGCAGGTGACGCGCAAGCTCGGCGGGTCGTCCGACAACTTCAAGACGCTCGACATCGGCGCGTTGAAGACGATGGGCAACGCCTATCGCCTCGGCTTCGGCATGCAGAACGTCTTCGCGATGCGCACCGGCGACACGGACGACAAGCTGCCGGTCGTCATCAAGTTCGGCAACTCCCTGCGGCTGTTCAAGGACCGCCTGACGCTCGCGGCGGACATCAACAAGGTCCTCAACGGCGACACCGACATGCGCTTCGGCGGCGAGTATTGGGTGTCGCGCTGGTTCGCCTTTCGATTCGGTCTGCTCGGACTTCCCAAAATACAGGAAACGGATTTTGGATTTGGGTTGAACTTCAAGAGCTTCGCGCTCGACGTCGCGCAGGGCATTCACGACCTCGGCTCCTCGACGCGCTTCTCGATCACCTTCCGCTTCGGCCAGTCGCGCACCGATCGCTCGACCGTCCAGGTCAAGAACTTCATCAAGCAGGGCATGGAGGCCTTCCAGGAAGGCAACTTCGCGCTCGCGACGCAGAAGTTCAATCAGGCCCAGGACGCGGCTCCGGGCAACAAGCAGGTCGCCACGATGATCGCGCGCCTCAACAACGTGACCGCCTTCGTGCCCCAGGCGAGCGGCGGCGAGGAGTACGTGACCTTCATCCGCCGCGGCGCGATCGCCTACGTGGACGGCCGCGACCTCAAGGTCTCGGTCAACTCCCTGCGCTACGCGTTCAACAAGAATCCCCGGGATGAGAAGCTGCTCGGCCTGCTGAACATGGTCGAGAAGGAAGCCGGCGCCGCGGACCAGACGCGCCGCCTCGAGGGCCCCGAGCAGTTCACGCTCATCGACCAGAAGACCTTCGACGCCCGCCAGTCCATCTATGACGGCAAGTACGACGCCGCGGTGCGCCGCGCGCAGGACGTGCTCGACCTCGAGCCGAACAACGTGACGGCGCTCGAGATCATGGGCTCGGCGTTCTTCCTGATGGACCAGAAGGACAAGGCGGTCGCGGTCTGGAAGCGCGTGCTCGAGATCGATCCGAACAACCGCGCCGTCCGCGAGTTCATGCAGTCCATCCGCCAGTAAATTAGCCTGGTTTTCATGTCTTGAATCCGTAACAAGGGTCCCTTACACTCATAAAGGAATGCGTCCGTCTCTCCTCGCCGCGCTGCTCGCGCTGCTGTCGTCGGCTCCAATGCCGGCGGCGGCCGGCGTCGTGTCTCCGAACCTCGGCCTCCTGCAGGAAGAGAATCGCATCAAGGCCGACGCGGAGCTGAAGATCCAGCGCGACGTGCTCGATCCGATCCTCGGCAAGGGCAAGGCCGCCACGTTCGTCGACGTGGAGATGGAGGTCAAGCTCGAGAGCGAGGAGTCCAACCGCTCGGGCATGGGCGTGTCGGAGAAGTACAAGGAAAAGGCCCCGGGCCCGAAGGGCGGCATGCAGACGACCTTCGTGCTTCCCGGCATCCCGAAGCCGAAGACGATCACGCAGGGCCCCGAGACGCCGGACCGGCCCGAGGCGAGCCAGGCCCAGCAGGCGCAGCAGATGAAGGGCGTGCAGGAGGAGCGGTTTTCGGTCAAGCCGGTGTTCAAGCGCCTGCAGGTCACGGTGATCCACGACGACGCGGTCCTCGATCCGGTCAAGGACAAGACCCGCCTGGCGCAGGTGCGGGAGCGGATCGTCGACGCGATGGGGCAGTACAAGCTCGCCGCGGACCAGGTCGTCTTCCGCCCGACGAAGTTCGACAAGCCGCCGCTCGTGGACTGGCGCGAGGACCTGAAGAAGCCGTCCGTCTATCTGCCGCTGCTTTATGCTCTCCTGTTGCTGCTGTTCCTGTCCTTCCTGTTCGGGCCCCTGCGCCGATTCTTCACGCAGTACGTCGCCGCGCTGCGCGCGAGCAAGCAGGGCGAGTTCGAGGTCCTGAACAAGTCCGAGGACAAGGGCGAGGACGGCGAGGACGACAAGGACGACTCTTTGGAAGAGCTCACCAAGGGCGAGCTCGACATCATGCTGGGACGCAAGCCGCCGGAGCCTCTGCCCGCTCCCCCGGAGGAGGACGAGGACGCCATGAAGAAATTCGAGCCTTTCACCTACATCACCGAGGAAAATT
>JAHFCD010000581.1 GCA_023249695.1 Elusimicrobiota bacterium | reverse complement strand
TCGGGCTCCGTCGTTCTAAAGGAAGGCGACATGATCGACTGCGGCTCGACGACGATGATGTTCGAGCTTCGCGAGCCGGCCTAGACGACAATAACGACGTCCCGTTAGGCCCTCCCGGACTAGGGCCTCTTGCCGGAACCTTGTTGCCCCGTCGGTCCCTCCTGCGCGCGCCGTTCCCGCGCTATTCTTACGGCATGAAGCGCTTGCTGCTCGCCGGATCGCTCGCCCTCCTCTTCGCGCTGTCGCGCGTGGGCGCGCGCGCGGAGCAGGACGACGCCTTCGGCAGCCTGATCGGGATGGCCGACTCGGCGTCCAACGACAAGGGCCCCCAGGCGGATCTCGACGAGATGCGGGCCTCCTCCACGCCGCCGGAGGGCACGAAGCCCGACTCCCCGGCCCCGGCCTCCGAGGAGAGCGCGACTCGGCCCGCCGCGCCCGCGCCCGTGCCGGCGTCCGCGGCCCCCGCCGCCCCCAAGCGCAGGCGCGTCGAGCCGCGACGCGACGACGGCCTCGGCGCCGTGGCCGTTCCGGCCGCGTCCGCCCCCCGCGTGTGGACCAAGCTGTTCTCGTCCTTGCTGCCGCCGATGGCGCGCGTCTCCTCCTTCGAAGTCTCCGCCTCCACGGGCGCCGGCCGCGGCCGCGCCAAGACCGCCCCCCAGGCCACGGCGGCCTCCGCCGCCGGGACCGCCCAGGGCCTCCTCGAGCTCGTCGCCGCCGCGACCGCGCCGACGGCGCTTTGAGGCCGGGCCGCTAAGAATAGTCGTTTCGCGCGGGCCGCTTCCCCCGATGTAAAGTATTGACCTAGATCAATACTCGTATGGCTCTCCGGGGTTTATAATAGGCGAAGCGGAGCCGGCGCGACCGCGACGCCGTCCGACGGAGAATCCCTATGAGCGACACCTCCACCCCGCCGAAGCCTTCCAAACTCCCGATCGAGGAGATCGAGTCCGCCGTGATCCGGTTCGCCGGCGATTCCGGCGACGGCATGCAGCTGACCGGGATGCAATTCACGACGACGACCGCCTTCGCGGGCAACGACCTCGCGACCTTCCCCGACTTTCCCGCCGAGATCCGCGCCCCCGTGGGCACGACGGCCGGCGTGTCGGGCTTCCAGATCCAGTTCTCGTCGCGACAGGTGCTCACCCCCGGCGACGCGCCCGACGTGCTCGTGGCGATGAACCCGGCCGCGCTCAAGGCCAACGTCCACGACGTGAAGAAGGGCGGCATGATCCTCGTCAACAAGGACACCTTCAACGCGGCCAACCTGAAGAAGGCCGGCTACGAGGTCAACCCGCTCGAGGACGGCTCGCTGTCCGACTTCCGCGTGATTCCCGTCGAGCTCGGCCGCCTGACGCGCAACGCGCTGGACGGTATGGGCCTCACGGCGACGGAGACCGAGCGCTGCAAGAACTTCTTCGCGCTCGGCATGATGTACTGGCTCTACGACCGCCCGATGGCGGCGACGCTGAAGTGGATCGAGACCAAGTTCAAGAAGAACCCGAAATACGTCGAGGCCAACCACAAGGCGCTCCACGCCGGCAACGCGTACGCCGAGACGGCGGAGATCTTCGGCCATCACTTCCGGGTCAACAAGGCCCCGATCAAGCCCGGCTTGTACCGCAACATCACCGGCAACGAGGCGACCGCGCTCGGCTTCGTCGCCGCGTCGAACGTCTCCGGCCGCCCGCTGTGGTACGGGTCTTACCCGATCACGCCCGCCTCCGACGTGCTCCATGAGCTCTCGAAGAACAAGAACTTCGGGGTGAAGACCTTTCAGGCCGAGGATGAGATCGCGGCCGTCGGTTCCGCGATCGGCGCGTCCTTCGCCGGCCACCTCGCGCTGACCGGGACCTCCGGCCCCGGCATCGCGCTGAAGGCCGAGGCGATCGGCCTCGCGGTCATGACCGAGCTGCCGCTCGTCATCATCAACGTGCAGCGCGGCGGCCCCTCGACGGGCCTGCCGACGAAGACCGAGCAGGCCGACCTGCTTCAGGCGCTGTACGGCCGAAACGGCGAGTGCCCCGTCGTGGTCGTCGCGGCCGCC
>JAHFCD010000109.1:6802-7397 GCA_023249695.1 Elusimicrobiota bacterium | reverse complement strand
CGGCCGCGGGCTCCGGCAGCTTGCCCGCCTCGACGAACGTGACCGGGAAGATACCGGCGACGCCGTCCGCGGGCCAGGCGCCGGCCGCCTCGAGATGCGTCGTCAGCGAGCCGGAGCCGGCGTCCTGACGCCCGACGAGATACAGCTTCTCCTTGGCGCGCGTCATCGCGACGTACAGCACGCGCACCGACTCCCGCGACTCCATGTATTTCTCGCGGACCTCGGCGAGCACGGCGGCCGACGACGCGGCGTCGCCGACGCGCAGCGAGACCCCGCCGGTCTTCCAGTCCGTGCGCAGCGGCGTCTTCTTGCCCGCCTTCGGGGGCGACGAGAGGCTCATCGCGAACACGACGGGGAACTCGAGGCCCTTGGACTTATGCATGGTCATCACGCGCACCGCGTCCAGGTGCTCATCGGCGAGCGGGCTTTCCCCCTCGCCGCGCGTCTCCTCCGACGCCTCGAGCACCTCGGCGATGAAGGTTTTCAGCGTCGCGCCGCGCGCCTCGGAGGCCTCGGCCGCCTTGCGCTGGAGCTTGAGGAGGTTCGAGACGGTCTGCTGGCCGTGATAGGCGCGCGCCGCGAGCTCGGGCAAGCG
>JAHFCD010000109.1:0-6792 GCA_023249695.1 Elusimicrobiota bacterium | reverse complement strand
CGAGCGCGGCGAAGACGAGCTCGCCCAGCGGCGTGCGTCCGGCGCGCGCGCGCAGAGAGCGCAGCGCCGAGAACAGGCGCGCCGCGGCGCGGCGCTCGTCCTCCGCGAGGAGCTTGGGCGGCGGATCCTTGCGGTAATCGAGCGCGCCCGCCCGGGCCAGGCTCAGCAGCGAGTCGTCGCTCAGGGCCGCGAGCGGAGAGCGGAGCAGCCCGGCGATCGCGATCCGGTCCTCGGGATCGTCGATCGCGCCGAGCAGGTTGAGCAGGTCCCCGATCTCCGCGGCCTCGTAGAAGTCGCGCTCGATCTCGACCGCGTACGGGATGCCGTGGGACTTGAACGCGTCGAGCAGGTGGGGCAGCACCGTGGACGCGCGCATGAGCACGGCGTAGTCCTTGAAGGCGCGGCCCTCCTCCAGGATCCGGCGGGCGATCCAGAGCGCCTCGGTCCGGTGGCTGACGGGGGCGAGCCCGCCCTCGGGCTCGGTCACGGCGACGACCCGGACGCACGGCTCGGCCGAGAGCTCCGCCTTCGCCGGGATGATGCCCTTGTACCCGGGCTGGATGCCGGGCTCGAGCTTCATCACGCGCGAGAAGACGTCGTTGACCGAACGGATGACGCCGGGGACCGAGCGGAAATTCGCGGTGAGGTCGCAGGCCAGGGCGTTCGCCGCGGACAGCCGCCCGAGGAAGCCCTCGTAGGCGAAGATGTCGGCGCCGCGGAAGCGGTAGATCGACTGCTTCGGATCGCCGACGATGAAGATCCGGCCCGGAGCGGGGACGACCTCCTTCCACGACCGCGCCGCGCGGCCGGGGGCTTCGGAGAGATAGAGAAGAAGCTCGCCCTGCACGGGGTCGGTGTCCTGGAACTCGTCGATGAGCAAGGTCTTGTAGCGCCGCTTGAGCTCCTCGCGGGGACGGACGGCGTCGCGCAGCAGGCCGCGCGCGCGATGGAGCAGGCCGTCGTTGGACACCCAGCCGCGGCGGGAGAACTCCAGGCGGAACCTCGCCGCGAACGGCCGCAGAAGGCGGGCCGCCAGGCGGGCGACGGCCTCCCCGCGCGGCGAGACGGCCTTCGCGACCGGGCACATGCGCGCGTAGAACTCGGCGCCGGCTTCGTCCTCCGCCCAGGGCTTGGGCCAGGACGACTTGTTGAGCTCGGGCGGCTCCGGCGCGTCGAGGGACGGATCCGCGGCCTCGGCCGCCGCCGCCGCGGCGAGCAGACGCTTCTCCGCGGCCTCGAGGGCCTCCATGATCCGGCTCGTGCCCTTCGGGCGAGCCTTGCCCATGCGGATCGCGTTCGTCCCCCGCGCCAGCTCCCGCAGCTCCTCCGCCGCGCGCCGGTCGGGGCCGCCGGCCCCCTCGGGATCGAGACGCTCGGAGCACAGGCTCCGCGCCAGGTCCTCGAGCTCGTCGAGCGACGCATGCGCGAGCACCGCGAGCCAGTCCCGGCGGCGCGGCGGCCGCTCGCCCAGCTCGTCGTCGAGCCAGCGCGCCCATTCCGAGGCGAACAGCTCCTTCATCCCGCGCTCGTCGGCGTCCACGCGGAACGCGGGGTCCACGCCGGCCTCGACGGGATAGAGCCGGAGGATCTGCGAGCAGAAGCTGTGGATCGTCCCGATCGGCGCCTTGTCCAGGTCCTCGAGCGCGGCGCGCGCCCGCGCGAGCACGGTCGCTTCCGTCGTTTTGAAGACGGCCGCGAGCTCGCCGAGGGTCCGCGCGGCCCGCTCCTCCGCCTCGGGGGACAAGACCCCGCCCGACAACCGCGCCGACAGCTCGGCCAGCCTCTCCGAGAGCCTGACCTTGATCTCGCCCGCCGCCTTTTCCGTGAAGGTCAGCGCGACGACCTCCTCGACGCGCGCGGGCTTATCGCCGGCCAGCACCAGGAAGAGGATGCGGTCCGTCAGCAAGGTCGTCTTGCCGGTGCCCGCGCCCGCCTCGACGATCACCGACGACTCGAGGGTCAGGCGCGCGCGGTCGCGGTGCTCGCGGTCCGGCGCTTCCTTCATGGCCATGCGCCCCGATTATAGAACTATGAGGCGGGGCGCGTCGGGCTTCGCCGGGGAAGAGGGCGGCAGGCCGAGGCGCCGGCGCAGCGGCTCGAGGTCGCGCGGGCCGCCGAGGCGGATATCCGCCTCGATCTTCCTCAAGTATTCCTCGCGCGTGCGCGCCTCGCTGAAATAGATGCGCTGCACGTCGTAGCGCGTCGTCTTCGCGGCTTTGTAGCGCTCGAACAAACCGATCAACTCGCCGATCGTGCCGACGAACACCGCGGGCACGCCGGGCGGCGCGCCCTTCTTCCCGAAGAACTGGCGGACCGTGGGGTCCACGACGAGCTGGCCCTCGGGCAGCTCGAGGATCACGTAGTAATGGAGCTCGGCCTCGACGAGGCGGGCCGGTATGCCGCGCTCGCGCAGCAGCGCCGCGAGCTTGGGCGCGGCGTCGCCGCAGCAGGACTCGTCCAAAGTCGTGTTCGCGCCGTTCCAGCTTCCCAGCGCCACGCTCTCGCGCAGGGCGGGCAAGGCGCGTTCGACGGCCGCGCGCACGGCCGCGGCCTGGAGCGGCAGGCGCACCACCGGCCGATCGACCGTCACGAGGCGCGGGCTGACGCTTTCCCCCTCCGGTCCTTCGACCGGCGCCCCGTCGAACATCGCCCCGTCATGGCCGGACTCGAGCGCGGCCGCGGCGAGCGGCGCGGGCGCGACCGACAAGATCCGCGGGGACCAGGCCGACGCGGGAGCCGGTAAAGCCGCCGCCGCCAAAGCCGGAACCGGCGTCGCGGAAATCGCGGGAGCGAACAAGGCGGGAGAAAGAACGGGCGTCAAAGCCGCCGACAGGGCCGGGACCGACGGCCCCGGAAGCGAGCACGCCGCGACGGGAGACGCGAACGGCGCCGGCGCGGCCGTCATGCGGAAGGTCTGAGCCGACGCCCCGGAAGCCCCGAGGGCCAGCGCCGCGATCAGGCGTAAAGCCTTGAAAATCCTCACGCTCTCACTATAAACTCTTGCTCCCGGCTCCGCCTGAGGCGAAGGTCCCCCGTCGCCTAGGCCCTCCGGCGAGCGTTGCGCCGGCTCTCCTTAAATCGCATGATGAGCGCGTGAGAAACTGGTCCCTTCGCGCGCGACTGACGGCCGTCATGGCCTCCACGCTCTCCGTCTTCGCCCTGCTCTCGACCGTCTCTTACCTCACCCACAGCCGCGCCGAGGATCGCCTCGGCAGCGGCTTCGCCGACCAGCTCATGGTCCTCACCGAGCTGCCCTCCCACCGCAACGAGCTGCGCCGCATCGACGCCTTCGCCGACAACTACCTCACCACGCGCGACCGCGTCTGGCTCCAGCGCCGCGCCGACCTCGCCCGCGGCTTCGCCGCCAGCCACGCCCGCATCGGCGCCCTCATGCACGACCCGGAGGAGCGCGCGGAGTGGGACGAGATCGGCCGGGAGTTCCTGCTCTACGACTCGTCCCAGCTCGCGCTGTTCCGGCGCGCCGCCTCGGGCAATCTCACGCGCGTCGAGGCGATCCGTCAGGCCATCGACAACGAGACCGTGGACCGTCACATCGAGCGCATGTCCCACTTCGGCCGCCTCTCCTTCGTCCGCCTCGACGCGCGCCGCCGCGCGGCCCGCGAGGCGGCCCTGTTCACCTTCGCCGCGGTCCTCGGCTTCGGCCTCGTCGGCTCGCTCGCCGTCGCCGCCGCCGTCTCGCGCATCGTCCTCAAGCCCGTCGCCCGGCTGCGCGCCCAGGCCGGCTCCTGGCATCTCGGCGAGCCCTGGACGCTCGACATGAAGGACGGCCCTCCCGAGGTCCGGGATCTCCTTTCGGCGATGCGCTCGATGGCCGACCAGCTCAACGCCCAGTTCGAGAGGGAGCGCCAGGCCGGCCGCCTCAAGTCCCAGCTCGTCTCCGGCGTCAGCCACGAGTTCAACAACGCGCTCGCGGTCATCCACACGGCCCACGCCCTCTTGAAAGAGAACGAGCCGACCACCGCGGCGTCGAACCCATGGCACGAGATGCTCGCCGCCAACATCCGCGCGCTCTCGACGATGGCCACCAACCTCCTCAACCTCGGCCGCCTCGAGGCCGGCAAGTTCGACCTCGACATCCAGCGCGTCGACGCCGCGACGATCCTGCGCGGGGCGGTCTCGCGCCTCGAGATCCTGGCGCAGCGCAAGAAGCTGGCGATCAAGCTCGACGTCCCCTCCGCCGAGCTTCCGTGCGCGGGCGATCCGGACGCGCTGTCCCTCGTCGTGGCCAACCTCTTCACCAACGCGGTCAAGTACACGCACGAGGGCGGCTCGATCGTCCTCGGGGCGGCGGCCGCGGCGGGCGGCGTAGAGATCTTCGTCGCGGACACGGGGATCGGCGTGGCGCCCGAGGATCAGGAAAAAATATTCGGCGGCTACTACCGCTCCGAGGCGGGCAAGCGCGAGGCCAAGGGCTTCGGCGTCGGCCTGGCCTTGTCGCGCATGATCCTCGAGGCGCACGGCTCGGACCTCGAGCTCGTCAGCGAGCAGGGCAAGGGCTCGCGCTTCTCCTTCAAGCTCCCGCCCTTCAAGGGCGGGGCCGCCGACCTGCGCGCCTAGGAGGCGAGCAGCTTGTCGAGCAGGCGCAGCTCGTTCTCGTCGAGCCAGAAGCCGTGGCCGGCGCACTGATCCACGCGCACGAACTCGCTGCCGAAGCCGCCGTTCATCATGTCCTCGAGGCATACAGGACATTTGGCCTGACCCTGCCGCGGCTTCAGCGGCCCTTTCTCAACAGCCGCGGCAAACGCGGCGGGATTCGCCACGACCCGCGCGAGCTCGTCGAAGTCGTACCAGCGGCCCTTGCACTTCGGGCACTCGTCGAGGATAAGCTCCCCGACCGTGACCTCGTCCATCGGGGAGAACGGGCATTTGGGGCAATCGCGTTCGGCCATGACGGCAGTGTAAACGAGCGGCGCGGGCGCGTCAAGGGGGTTGGGCCGCGGCCGCGCCCGGGAGCGGCCTACTTGTCGCCGGGGACTTTCGCGCGCAGGGCGCGCGAGCGCGACGGCGCATGAGCCTTGCGGCAGACGGTCGGGAACTCGCACCACGAGCAATGACCGCGCTCGCCGTCGTCGGGACGGATCGGGAATTTTCCCGAGGCGATCGCCTCGATGCGTTCCGCCAGGATCTCCAAGAAAGGCCCGCGGGCCAGGCCCCAATCCTCGGCGGTCAGCTCGGCGGACCGTGCTTCTCCTTCCTCGACCTCGAGGAACAGGAGCGCCGCCCCGCCGAACGTCCACCCTTCGCCGACGGCGGCGCCCGCCAGCTCGGCGTAAAACGGAAGCTGGTGCACCTTGCCCTGCGCCACCTTTTCCGGGAGCTTCTTCGTCCGCGCGTTTTCCCGCGTCTTGTAGTCGACGACGTGAAACTCGCGCGCGGCCTCGTCGGCGTCGATGCGGTCCGCGACGCCCTTCCACGGAACCCCGCCCGGAGCCCCGTCGGGCGGAGAGCCCTGGAGGCGCGTCTCGAAGAGGCGCGGCCTCAGGCCCGCCGCGCGCAGGCGCTCCAGATCCCACGCGATGAACGCCCGCAGGCGCGCGCCCATGTCGAGGCGCGCCGCCTCCCAGAGGAGCGGGTACACGCCGAGCGCCCGCCAGTCGTTCAACGTGAACACCGCGGCGTCGGCCGCGACGTACGCCGACTCCCAGTCCTTGGAGCCGGACCACTCGAGCGGCGTCAGCGACGCGTAGAACTTCTCGAGCACCGCGTGGTACACGCTCCCGCGGGCCTGCGGCGTGAGCTCCCCCCGGCCGGAGGCCTCCTCGCGCTCGCCGAGGTTCAGCACGCGGGCCGCGAAGAAGCGGAACGGGCAGGTCGCGTACAGGTCGATCGCCGTCGGCGAGAGGCCCGACTGCTTGAGCTTCGCGAGCTCGGCCGCGATCGGGCGCGTGAGGCCGTCGTGGCCCGCCGGAGCCCCCCGCTCGTTGAGCGCGGCGACGCGGCTCAGCTCCTCGGGGAGCGGCTCCGTCCGCGCGTCCGCCGCGCCCAGCGCGGGGTCCGGCGAGCCGCCCTGCAGCACCGCGAGCAGCGAGGCCTCGCGGGGCGTCAGCAGCTCGGACGGCGTCGAGCTCAGTCGCTCGGCCGGCTGGCGGGGCACGCGGCGCGCGTCGTTCTCTCCCGGAGCGGGAAGGCCCGCCGCGCGGCACAGCTCGCGCAGGTAGGTGGAGGGCACGGACGCCTTGCCGGCCTCGTCGGAGCGCGGATAGATGAGGATCAGCTTCTCCTTGGCCGACGCGCAAACGAGATAGAACAGCAGCCGCTCTTCCTCGTGGCCCGCGGCCTTGCGGCCGATCCAGTAGCCGGCGGGATGACGCAGGGCGGCGCGCGCCGCGTCGCGCAGGAGAGGATCCTCGAGAACCTGGCGCGGGAAAATCTTTTCCTTCAGGCCGAGAAGGACGACGGCGCGGAAGCGCTGGCCGCGCGCGTCCATCGCGTCGAGCGCGCGCGCGCCGAGGAGGCCGTCGCCCGCGTCGCGCACGGAGCGGACGAGCTTGCGCTCGAAGGCGTCGAGAAAGGACTCCCACGAGCACGGCTCGCCCAGGCGGTCGAACGCGGCGAGCTCCTCCAGCGCCGTCGCGACGGCGGCGAAGGCGTCGCGCTCGGCCGCCGAAGGCTGGGCGGGCAAGGCGAGATGCGCGGCGAGGAGAGCGCGCGCCTCGCCGGAGCGCTGGGACCAGGACGCCGGAGCGGCGCCCAGCGCCTCGCGCAGGCCGGAGACGAAGGCCCACAGCGCCGCGACCTCCTCGGCCGGGACGAGCTCGCCGGGAAGCCCTT
>JAHFCD010000108.1 GCA_023249695.1 Elusimicrobiota bacterium | reverse complement strand
CCAAGCCCGTCGTCCTCGATCTCGAGATCGGCGGCACGACCAAGGATCCGTGGGGCAACGCGAAGGCCGGCTTTTCGGCGACCGGCACGATCAACCGCAAGGACTTCGGGATCGTCTGGAACAAGACGCTCGACGCGGGCGGTCTGATGCTGGGCGAGGACGTCGCGATCTCCCTCGACATCGAAGCCGGGGTCAAGCCCGCGGACGCGCCGGCCAAAGGCGCCAAGAAGCCCGCGAAGAAGAAGTAGCTCTCTGATCGGGAGTCGGGCCTGCCGGGATAAGCGGACATCCCGGTAGGCCCGTTTTTTTAGGGAGGGAAAAGAGGCCTTAAGGCTTCGCGAGGATGCGGCGGTAGGCCGCGGACAGCGTGGAGCGCGTGGAGAGGTCGGTCTCGGCCTTGAGGGCGGCGCTCAGGAATTGAAGGTCGCCATCGTCGCCGATCTCGCCCAGGGCGAGGGCCGCGGCCGTGCGCACGCCGCTGTCCTTGTCGCGCAGGGCCAGGTCGACCGCCGAGACCGCGCGCGGCCCGCCGATATCCTGAAGGGAGCGCACCGCGAGCATGCGGATCTGCCATTTCGGCTCGAAGCGCAGGCATTCCTCGAGGGCTCCGACGGAAAAGACCTTTCGGGTCTTCCCGAGGGCCAGCACGGCGGCGTAGCGGACCCACCAGGACGGATCGGAGCGGAGCGTGCGGGCCAGGCGCGTGGCGGCCCCGTCGGCCGGCAGGCGGCCCAGCGCCAGGGCGGCCGCGTAGCGGACGTCGGGCACGGGATCGTTGAGCGCCTCGGCGAGCGAGGGCGCGGCGACGGCGTCGCCGATGCGGCCCAGGGCCGTGGCCGCGGCGGCGCGGATCTCCGGCTTCTCGTCCAGGCGCAGCATGATGGCCGCGAGCGGGGGGACGCCGGCGACGTGGCGGGGGATCGCCGCGGAGTGGACCGCCGCGAGGCGGTCGGCGGGGTTGGAGGCGCGCAGGCCGCCCATGAGCCAGGCCGCCGAAGGAGGGGAGATCACGGCGTCGCGCAGATCCTCGTCGGCGGTCAGCGCCTCGAGGGGGTCCGACACCTCGCCGAGGATTTTCCCGTTGGGCGGGAAGTCGTCGCCCCGCGCGGCGGAGGCCGTCGGCGCCGTGTAGCCCGGAAGGGCGACGGGCGCCGCGCTCGCGGTAGCGAGGGCCGGAAGCAGGACGGCGGCGAGCGCTAGGATCATGGGAGACTTAGTCTAACAGGTCGACCCGTTTTTCGCCAGGGTTTTCTTCAAGACGAGGCGCCTGCTTTGGCCTTCGGCTTGCTCATGCCGATCGCGAGCTTGACGCTCGCGCCGAACGTCTTGAGCGGCTCGCCGAGGGTGTGGGACACCATGCGCACGCAGCCGAGCGAACAGCCGGCCTCGCAGGGCTTGTGCACGTCGTTCGTCCGCAGCCTCTCGGGCGTCGCCGACATCAGGTCGAAGGCGACGCCCCGCTGCTGCGCGCACCACTGAATCGAGCCGGCGGCGGTGATGTAGAGAAATTTGAAGCCGCCCAGGCACTTCCACGGGCGGGAGAAATCGCCCGCGAGCATCTCTTTGAGATGCTCGCCGTAAAAATTGACGCCTTCAAAGACGCCGTATTTATCGAGCAGCGCCAGGTACTTCTCGCCCTTGATCGCGATCTGCCCGCCTTTGCCGTGCATGATCGAAAATCCGAAGGCGAAAGGCAGGTCCTTGAGGGTCGCCCGGAATTCGTCGTAGTTGTGCAGGTTCTCTTCGTTCAGCACCGACTGGATCTCGACCTGGAACTTGGCGGTTTCCGCCAGGAGCTTCAGCTTGGGAAGGACGGATTTCAACGACTTATCCGACCAATCCGTGGGATGGAGCGTGTCGACCGAGACCTGCATGAAATCCAGCCCGGCTTCGTTCAGATCGAGGATGTTCTTCTTCGTGAGGAGAAAGCCGTTCGTGATGATGGTCGCGAGGTTCGAGCCGCCGCGCTTGGACTTGGTGTGCCGCACCAACTCCGCGATGTCGGGGTGCATCATCGTCTCCCCGCCGAGAAAATCGTAGACGAGGACGCCGAGCTCGTCCAATTTGTCGATGCGGGCCTTCATCGTCTCGAGCGGGATGATCGGCGCGCCCGGGGTGTACTCGTCGCAGTAGGAGCAGGTCAGATTGCAGTCGTCGGTGACGACGACCTGCGCGTACATCGGGCGGGAGTCCACGACCCGTTTCGCGCCGGTGAGGATGAACTTCTTGTCGACGGCCATGGGTGATTATACCATTGACCCGTCGAGGATGATAGAATGCCGTCATGATCGCGACCGCAGGGGCGCTGTTGGCGGGGGGAACCGCGGGGGTGCTCACGCGTTTCCTCGTCTCGCTGGCCGTTTTCGGCGCGTTCGGGGGCTGGCTGCCGTGGGGGACCTTGGCCGTGAACCTGAGCGGCTGCCTGCTGATCGGCTTCATCGACGCGGCCGCGACGAAGCGCGGCTTCGGCGGCCCGCATGGCCGCATGCTGCTGATGACGGGCTTCTGCGGCGCCTACACGACCTTCTCCTCCCTGATCCTGGAACTCGACGCTTTGCTGCGCGCCGCGCCGCTGCGCGGCGCGGGCTATGTCCTGCTCAGCGTCGCGGCGGGGCTGGCGCTGTTCCGCGCCGGCGCCGCGCTCGGCGGCCGCTGATGGCCAATCGCCTCGCGTCGGAAAAAAGCCCGTACCTGCTTCAGCACAAGGACAACCCCGTGGATTGGTATCCGTGGGGCCCCGAGGCCTTCGCCAGGGCCAAGGCCGAGAACAAGCCGATCCTGCTGTCGATCGGCTATTCGACCTGCCATTGGTGCCACGTCATGGAGCACGAGAGCTTCTCGGTTCCTGAAACGGCCGCGGTCATGAACGCGCACTTCGTCTGCATCAAGCTCGACCGCGAGGAGCGTCCCGACGTCGACAAGCTCTACATGACGGCCGTGCAGGCGATGACCGGGCAGGGCGGCTGGCCGCTCAACGCGTTCCTGACGCCCGACCTCAAGCCCTTCTACGGCGGCACCTACTTTCCGCCGGACTCGCGCTACGGGCGGCCGAGCTGGACGGGGCTGCTGGAGAGGCTGGCGCAGCTGTGGCGGGAGCGGCGCTCCGACATCGAGAACGACGCGGAAAGCCTGACGCGCACGGTCACGGCGTACGCCTCGGCGGAGGACGACTCGCGGGGGCGGCCGGACGATTCGGCGCTCGAGACGGCGGAGCGCAATCTGCGCGCGTCCTTCGACGCGGAGCACGCCGGCTTCGGCGAAGCGCCGAAGTTCCCGATGCCGGCGAACGTGCGGCTTCTCCTGCGCCGGCATGCCCGGACCGGGCGCGCCGAGGCGAAAACCATGGCGGTGGAGACCTTGCGGGCGATGACGCGCGGGGGCCTCTTCGATCAGCTCGGGGGCGGGTATGCCCGCTACTCCACGGACCATGCCTGGCGCATACCGCATTTCGAGAAGATGCTGTACGACAATGCCCAGCTTCTGGAGAACCTCGCCGACGCGTGGACCGCGTCCAAGGACCCCGAGATCTTAAGAGCCCTGGAGCGGACGGTCGAATACCTCCGGCGCGACCTGCGGGCGCCGGGCGGGGGGTTCTACTCGGCCGAGGACGCCGACAGCCTGCCGTACGACGAGCCGCACGGGCATAAGGCGGAAGGCGCGTTTTATCTTTGGCGGAAATCCGAGATCGCGGCGGTTCTGGGGGACGACGCGGAGAAGTTCTGCGCGCGGTTCGGCGTGGTGGACGGGACGAACGCGCTGGCCGATCCGCACGGCGAATTTATCGGGAAATGCGTGCTGTACGAGAAGGATCCGGGAGCGCTGGAGGAAAAGGCGGCGGACGCGATGCGGGCCAAGCTGTTCGCGCAGCGAGCGAAAAGGCCGCGGCCGTCGCTGGACGATAAGATTCTCTCCTCGTGGAACGGGCTCGCGATCGCGGGGCTTTCCCGCGCCTACGGCGCGACCGGCAGCGGGGTGTGTCTGGAACTCGCTGAAGGCGCCGCGGACTTCGTGCGCCGGGAATTATCGTCGCCCGACGGGAAGACCTTGTGGCGGCGATGGCGCGACGGAGAACGGGCGATCCCGGGAATGGCGGATGACTACGCGTACATGGCTTACGGAGTCCTGGCGTTGTACGAGGCCTCGTTTAAGCCCGGCGATCTCGAATGGGCGAGGGATCTCGCGATGGAAGCCATTCGCCGCTTCGCGGCGGAGGGCGGGGGGCTGTACCAGACGGCGAAGGAAGACGGAAGGGAACTCTTTACGAGGTCCATCGAAAATCACGATGGGGTCGAGCCGGCGCCGAGCTCGGTGC
This sequence comes from Elusimicrobiota bacterium, assembly GCA_023249695.1. Lineage (GTDB taxonomy): Bacteria > Elusimicrobiota > Elusimicrobia > UBA1565 > UBA9628 > GWA2-66-18. The sequence continues at coordinate 3,098 of JAHFCD010000108.1, read as the reverse complement.
TGGCCGATGTGTGCCTGCGGCTTTACGACATCACGGGCGCGGACGAATTGAAGAAGTACGCGGACGAGACTTTGGAACGGTTTGGGCCGAGTTTGACGGCGCGGCCGTTGGCGATGCCCTTCCTTTTGGCCGCTTGGGACCGGGCGGCTCATAAGACGGCGACCTTGATGATCGCCGACTTGGATCTGCCGGGTGGAGAGGAGCTGGTCGCCGTCGCGCGGGAGAAGATTCGGCCGGGACTCGTGATCGCCGCCTATCGACGAGCCGATAAGGCGGCGTTTTCGAATATTTACCCCATCGCGAGGGAAGTCGCCGACGGGCCGCGCGCGCGAGCGTACCTCTGCGTCGGCCGGGCGTGCGGACTGCCGACGGAGAATGCGGCTGACTTGAGGATAAGGCTGGACCTATGATCGACGAACGCACCGACGAGGAAAAAGCCCGCTCCAAGCGCGTGCATGCGATGGTGATGATCATCCTGGGCGCGATCATGTCGGTCTGCGCGCTGATGGCGGGGCTGATCGCGCTGACCCCGGGCGTGTTCCCGTCGTGGATGACCGGAGGGTGGGGCAGGCGCGAGACGCCCGCGTTCCGGACGCCCGCGAAAACCGCGGTGGCGTTCGTCGACTTTTATCCGGGGGCCCTGGCCCGCGCGAAGACCCAGCATAAGCTCGTCCTGCTCCATCTCGCGCCGTCGTGGTCGCGCGAGGCTCGGCTCATGGAGGAGACGACCTACGCGGACCCGAAGACGGCGGCTTGGATCGCGGCCAATCTCGTGCCGACGAGAGCCGACGCCGACGAGCGGCCGGACCTGGCGTATCTCTACGGCGTGGGCGCCTGGCCCACCACGTCCTTGCTCCATCACGACGGACGTCAGCTCGCGGGAGCCTCGAGGCTGACCCCGAAGCTCTTCCTGCCGTGGGCGGGCCTGATCTCCGCCACGCTCGCGGCGGAACCGGAGAAGGCGGACGGCTTCGCGGCGGACGCGCGCAAGCGCGTGGCGGCCGTGCGGCGGAGGCCGGAGCCCGCACCGGGGCCCGACGACGCGGTTTGGGGCGGCGCCTATCACGGCCCGGCCGAATACGCGAAGACGCTCGCCGATCAGGCGGCGGTTGTCCTGTCCTCCGACGCGGCGCGCGCTAAATCCGCGCTGGGCTTCGTTGCGGCCTTCCTGGCCATGCCCGGCGGGGGCTATGCCGCCTCGGTGCGCGGAGAGGTGGAGCTCGCCGACGGGCGCATCGAGGAAGGCTCGTCGTATTTCGCGAAGGACGACGCCGGGCGCCGGGCCGCGGGCCTCCCCGCGGTGGATCGGCGCCTGTTCTCGGGCCCGAACGCCGACATGGCGCGGGCCGTCCTGCTCTCGCGGGTCTCCTCGGAGGCGCAGAAGGCCCACGCCCGGCGCACGCTCGATTTCATCTGGACGCGCCTGGTGCACGACGGGAGGGTCCTGCGCACGGCCGGCGGGGTCCCCGACTGGCCCGCCGACCAATGGTCCGTCATCGAGGCGGAGCTCGCCGCGGGGCATCCTGACCGCGCCCGCAAGGTGTTCGCGCGCCAGGACACGCCCGAGCTGCGGGCGCTGGGTCCGAATCCGTACGCCGACGCCTTGCGCCGGCGGCTGTCGCGGAAGTAGCCGTTTCCGGAAGTCCTCCGCGAAAATAAAGAAGCCCCGCTCCCCTTCGGGAGCGGGGCTTCTTGTCGTCGGGCGCCGTTAGAAGTCGTCCTTGGAGGGCTTAGCGCCGGGAGCGCCTTTCGGCGCGAGGGTATACAGGTATTCGACGACCGCGTCGATCTCCTTCTCGTTGAGCTGGTCGCCCCATTTCGGCATCTGGAGCATGGGCAGGGGCTTGGACGAGTCGCTGGGGATCGGGATCGCGCCGCCCTTGATCTTCGCGTGCAGCTCGGCCTTGCTGTAGCCCTCGGTGACCTTGGTCAGCGAGTTGACGAGTCCGCCGGCCACGTTGTTGTTCGGGTAGCCGCCGTAGCCGTCCTTGGCGTGGCAGGAGACGCAGCCGACCGAGTTGAAGATGATCTTGCCGCGCTCGGCGGCGGGCAGGGCCGCGGCCTCCGCCGTCGTCCACGGCTTGACCGCCCAGGACTGGCCCTTCTGCGCGGACAGATAGGCGACGAGGTCGGCGCGCGCCGCGTCCTTCAGGTTGAAATTCGGCATAACGGTCTTCGGGTTCCAGGCGTGGGGGTCCTTGAGCCACTGATCGATCCAGGCTTCGGACTTGCGGAAGCCGAGCATGGTCAGGTCGGGGCCCCAGGCGTGGCCTTTGTCTCCGATCTGGTGGCACTTCACGCAGCCGAGGCCGTTGAAGTCGCGTTCACCCCGGGCGACGGGATCCGTGAGCTCGGTCTGCGGCGAGCAGGCGGCGAGGGCGAGGAGCAGGGCGGGGAAGATCCAGCGATTCATGTCAGACGCCTCCAATCAAAAGCAGGACGAATATGGCGGGCAAAAAAACGAGCGAGGCCAGGAACAGGCGGCGGTTGTCGAGGATGGACATCGTCCAGCTCGCGCGCAGGCCGAGCAGCAGGAACGAGCCGGACACGGCGAACGCGCCGATCGCGTAGCCTGGCCGCGCCAGGCCCACGAGGGCCGGCGCGATGGTGGCGGGCAGCAAGGTGAAGGAATGAATCGCGATCTGAATGGCGGTCGTGCCGCCGTCGGGGTGCACGACGGGCATGACCTTGAAGCCGGCGCGCGCGTAGTCCTCGCGGTAGATCCAGAACAGCGCCAGGAAGTGCGGGATCTGCCAAAGGAACTGGATGGCGAACAGCGTGAACGCGCGAGAGTCGAGCGGCCCGCCGGCGGCGACCCAGCCGATCAGGGGCGAGGTGGCCCCGGCGGCGGCTCCGATCCAGGTCGTCTGCGGCGTGACTTTCTTGAGGGGCGTGTAGACGAGGACGTACAGGACGATGGTGGCTAAGGTCAGGCCGCCGGCGACGGCTCCGCCCGCGGCCCAGACGAGCCCCGTGCCGGCGGCTGCGAGGACCAGGCCGAAGATCAGCGCCGAGCGCGGCGAGACGAGTCCCGTCGGCAGTGGACGGTTCTTCGTCCGGTTCATGAGGCCGTCCTCGACGATCTCGAGGCGCTGATT
>JAHFCD010000107.1 GCA_023249695.1 Elusimicrobiota bacterium | reverse complement strand
TCGAGCTCGGCGGCAAGAACCCGAACATCGTGTTCGCCGACGCCGACTTCGAGTCCGCGGTGGACGGCGCGCTGTTCGCCGCCTTCGCCAATCAGGGCGAGGTCTGCTCCGCGGGCTCGCGCCTGCTCGTCGAGAAGTCGATTCGGAAGCGCTTCGTGGCGGCCATCCTTTCCAAGATACCCCGCATCAAGCTCGGCCACGGCCTCGGCGCCGGGGTCAAGATGGGCCCGCTCGTCTCCGCCGCGCACCGCGACAAGGTGGAAAGCTTCATCAAGGCCGGCATCCACGAAGGCGCCAAGCTGGCCTGCGGCGGCGAGCGCCCGAAAGGCGCGGAGTTCGCCAACGGCCACTTCCTCCTGCCCACGATCTTCGACGAGGTCAAGCCGACGATGCGCATCGCCCGCGAGGAGATCTTCGGGCCCGTCCTGTCCATCATCGAGTTCAAGGACGAGGCGGACGCGATCCGCATCGCCAACGACTCCGACTACGGCCTCGCGGCCGGCGTGTGGACCTTGAACGTGAACAAGGGCGTCCGGGTCCTCAAGGAGCTCCGCGCGGGCATCACCTGGCTGAACACCTATCACCCGACGTTCAACGAGATGCCCTGGGGCGGCTACAAGCAGAGCGGCAACGGACGGGAACTCGGCCTGTACGGCATACAGGCCTACCTGGAAACCAAGCAGATCAACATCAATCTCGACGAGGCCCCGATTGGCTGGTACTAAGACCAAAAACATAGTCCTCAAGACCCCGATTCCGGGACCGAAGAGCTTAGCGTTGATGGCGCGACGGAAAGCCGCCGTGGCGAGGGGGCCGTTCCACGGGACCCCGGTCTTCGTCGACCATGCTCACGGCGCCCTGATCACCGACGTCGACGGCAACGTGCTCATCGACCTCGCGGCGGGAATCGGCGTCGTCAATACCGGCCACACGCCGGAGAAGCTCGTGAAGGCGATCAAGGGGCAGGCGGACAAGCTCCTGCACGGAAGCTTCAACGTCACCCCGTACGAGTCCTACGTCGCGCTGTGCGAAAGGCTCAACGAGAAGGCGCCGGGCAAGTTCCCCAAGAAGTCGTTTCTCGCGAACAGCGGCGCCGAGGCCGTCGAGAACGCCATCAAGATCGCCCGCGCCCACACCGGCCGCCCCGCGGTCATCGCGTTCGAGCACGCCTTCCACGGCCGCACCTTCATGGCCATGACCTTGACCGCGAAGGAAAAGCCCTACAAGACCGGGTTCGCGCCGTTCAACAGCGACGTCTATCGCGCCCCGTTTCCCTACGAATACCGCGGCGTGCGCGCCGAGACGGCGTACGACGGCTTCGCGGCGCTCGCCGGCAGGATCGGCGAGGACAAGATCGCGGCCGTCATCATCGAGCCGGTCCTCGGCGAGGGCGGCTTCCTGCCCGCGCCCCGCGAATTCCTGGAGAAGCTCCGCCTGCACTGCGCGCTCAACGGCATCGTGCTGATCGCCGACGAGATCCAATCGGGCTTCGGACGCACGGGCACTTTGTTCGCGTCCGAGCAGCTCGGCTTCATCCCCGACCTGATCCTCTCCGCCAAGGGCCTCGCCGGCGGCCTTCCGCTCTCGGCCGTCACCGGCCGCGCGGAGATCATGGACGCCCCCATCGAGGGCGGCATCGGCGGGACCTTCGGAGGCAACCCGCTCTCCGTCGCCTCGGCCTTGGCCGTGCTCGACCTCCTCGAGGACGGCGTCCTGTTCCGGCGCGCCGCCTACCTCGGCCTGTCCATCCGCAAGACCTTGATGGAATGGAAGGACCGCTTCCCGATGATCGGCGACGTCCGCGGCCTCGGGCCGATGCTCGCCTTCGAATTCGTCAAGGACGGCGCCTCCAAGGAGCCTCACCCCGACGCGGCCAAGGCCCTGGTCAAGTTCTGCTATGAACGGGGCGTCGTGATCATGACCGCGGGCACCCACGGGAACTGCATCCGCCTGCTGTTCCCCCTGGTCATCACCGACGAGCAGCTGTCCGAGGCGTTCGCGGTTCTCGAAGCCGGCCTCAAGAGCCTTCGCGGCTTCTAGCATTATCCCCGGCGCCTCCCTCTCCGGGAAAGGCGCGGGCGGCTTTGCGTCGTTTACGAATAAGTTGCCCGGGCGTTATGTCAGGGGCGCTCGCGATGGGTTATACCTTGGGGGATGAAGGCAACCCGCTTTTTCCGTCGCCCGGGACTCGCGCTGCTCCTGCTGACGGCGCTCGCCGGGACGGCCGCGGGCGCGGAGGTCGAGCGTCTCAAGCGGCTCAGCCTCGAGGAGCTCCTCGACGTTCCGATCACGGCCGCGTCGAGCCTCCCGGAACGGCCCTCCGGGGCGCCTTGGAACGCGCACGTCGTGACCGAAGAGACGATCCGCGTCCGCGGCTACGCCACTTTGCTCGAGCTCCTCGAGGACCTGCCGCAGTTCGAGATTCAGCACAACGACTCCGAGCACCGCCGGAACATCGTCAGCGTCCGCGGCCTTTTCGGCAACGAGCGCCTGCTCATCCTCTACGACGGCGTCCGCGTCACGCCCCCGTCCGGCGACGTCTACGCCTTGAGCACGCAGTTCTCGCTGCGCAGCGCCAAACGCGTGGAGATCGTCGTGGGCCCGATGTCCGCGCTCTACGGCCCCGACGCCTTCAGCGGCGTGATCAACATCGTCACGAAGACCGGCGGCGAGATCGGCGGCGCCCGTCTCATGGGCGGGATCGGGTCGTACGGCGCGTCGGACGTCTCGGCGTCGGCGGGCGCGCCCTTCCTTCAAGGCGCCGAGTTTTCCGCGGCGGCGCACCGCTACGCGTCGGACGAGCCGTTTCTGCCCGGCTACTATCCCGGCGACTTCGCCTCCGCCGCGCCCGGGACCGCGCGCCGCTATGACGCGGGCACGGGCTCTCTGTTCTTCCACACCCGCCTCAGTCTCGACGGCTTCGAAGCGGGCTACCTGCGCATGAACGAATCCCACTCCTCGGCCACGGGCGTCAAGCCCGAGTTTTCGCCCTACGTCGCGGAAGCCCGTTTCCAGACCAACGACAGCAACTTCTACGCGAAGCATTCCATCGTCTCCGACGACGAGCGCTGGAAGGTCGACAGCCAGGCCGCCTATCACTTCTACGAGATAGATCCCCAAAGCCGCTTCATCAACACCTTTTCTCTTTTTCGGGACGCCTACAAATACGCGTACGACCGAACGTTCGAATTTCGGGAGCAGGCCACCTATCGGTTCGCCGACGACGCCCCGCTCGTCCTCGGGCTCAGCTACGAAGATCACGCCTCGCTCGCCTATTCGGCCGACCTCGACCGTCCCTTCGATCCCAGCCAAAGCGCGGACTCCCAGGCCTTCCTCTATCCCGGCTCCGACGTCGTCGACCTCAACGGCAGGCCCCTGGGCATCCCGGTGGATTTCCATCAGCTCCAATATCAGAACCTCGGCTCCTTCGTCCAGCTGGGGCTCAAGCGGGAGCGCGTGAGCGTGGCGCTCGGCGCGCGCTTCGACCATAACACGCGCTACGGTGACGCCGTCAATCCGCGCATCGGCGCCGTCTTCGAGCCCGTCGATAAGCTCACCCTCAAGGCCGACTACGGCGAAGCCTTCCTGGCTCCCTCCCCCTACCGGACGCACGGCCACTTCGGCTCCTTCACGCCGACGACGAACGGCCTGGGTCAGGTCACCGGCCTGCGAAGCGACTTCTTCCATCTGCCCAACGCCGGCCTGCGGCCCGAGAAGCTGAAGGAATGGGACGCGGGCGTCTCCTATCGCTTCACCGAGGGCTTCTGGGCGACGCTCAACGGCTACTACGCGGAGGTCACGCAGCTGATCCAGGACAACGTCGTCTCGGGCGCCGGAACCTACAAGGGCTGGCCCGTCGCCGTCGTCGAGGGCGCGGCGAACCGGGGCTTCGCGCGAACCTACGGCGCGACGGCGCGCATCGACGCGCTGGCGCTCGTGGGCCGCTGGTCCTTCAAGCCCAACGCGGCCTACACCTACTCGGCCGGCAGCGTGGACGGCGAGGTTCTGCCCTACAGCGCCAAGCACACCGTGCAGACGGGCGTCGAGGCCGGGCTCGGCAGGCTGACCGTCTATCCTCGGCTGCTCTACCGCGGCCGCACCTACAGCGCGACGAAAGACCCCCAAGGCCGCCTCCAGAGCAGCGCCCCCTACGCGCTCGTCAACCTCTACGCCCGCTACTCGCACATCATCACCAAGCCGCTGCGGCTCTCATCGCATCTCGGCGTCACCAACCTCTTCGACCAGCGCTACCGCAACGCCGCCTTCACCGCCGGCTCGGTGGGATTTCCCTCCGTCCCGCAGGACCCCATCCGCGTCGCCGGCGGCCTGGAGCTGGAGTTCTAATGCCGCTGTCCACGCCGCTGCTGCTGACGGCGGTCCTCGCGCTCCACGCCGCGTCCGCGGCGCCGACCCCGGCGGGCGAAGTGAAGGCGGTCTTCCTCTTTAATTTCACGAAATTCGTCGAATGGCCTTCCGCGTCCTTCCCGGCCCCGAGCTCGCCCATCATCATCGGCGTGCTGGGCGCCGATCCGTTCGGCGGAGCGCTGGAGCAGACCGTCGCCGGCGAAACCGTCAACGGGCGCCCCCTGACGATCAAGCGCTTCAAGAGCCTCGAGGAGCTGGCGCCGTGCCACATCCTCTTCATCTCCGCCTCGCAGGAGGAGCGCGTGCCGGAGATTCTGCGGCGCCTCGGACGCTCGGAAACTTTGACCGTCGCGGACATCGATGGATTCGCGATGCGCGGCGGCGCCATCCAATTCCGGGCCGACAGCGGCCGGATACGCTTCGAGATCAGCCGGGAAGCGGCGGAGCGCGCCGGCCTGAGGGTGAGCGCGCGCCTGCTCAGCCTGGCCAGCGTGGTTCGCAAGAGAATCCCATGACGCGCTTCGCGGACATGCCGCTCAAATGGAAGCTGCTGGTCGTCATCACCGGCACGAGCGTGCTCGCCCTCGCGCTGGCCTGCGCGGGCTTCATCGCCTACGAGCTCGCCGCCTACCGCGGCCGCGCCGGGCGGGACATGGATCTGCGCGCGGCGATGCTCGCCGCCGGGGGCGCTCCCGCCCTGGCCTTCCGGGACGAGAAGGACGCGGAGGAGACGCTCGCCGTGCTGAAGGTCGATCCCCATGTGATCGCGGCCCAGTTCTACGCGAGCGACGGGGCCATTTTCGCGTCGTACGCCCGCGCGGACGCGAGGGACGAGCCGCCTCCGCGGCCGGAAAGCGACGGCCAGCGCTTTTCATGGGATCGCCAGACGACCGTCCGCGGAGTGGCCCTGGCCGGGCGGCGCATCGGAACGCTGCGCCTCGTCAGAGACCTAGGCGAGATGCGGCGCAGCCTCGCCGCCGTCCTCGCCATCTCCCTCGCGCTGCTGCTCGTCTCCTCGCTCGCGGCGCTGGCGATCGCCGCGCGAACGCAGCGCGGGATCTCGGAACCGATCCTGGACCTGACCCGCGCGGCCAAGGCGAACGCCGAACGAGGAGACTACTCGGCGCGCGCGCGCGCGCGCGGAGGAGCCGAGCTCGGCATCCTCGTCGCGGCCTTTAATGAGATGCTCGATCAGATTCAGAGGCGGGACGCGGCCCTGCACGATTCGCAGCAGCGCCTGGCCCTTCTGGTCGAATCGACGCCGCTCGGCGTGATCGTCTGGGGCACGGATCAGCGCGTCCTCGAATGGAACATGTCCGCGGAGAGGATCTTCGGCTGGTCCGCGGAAGAAGCAAAGGGGCGAACGGCCGATCTCATCATCAGCGCTCCCGTCTGGGAGAGCCGGGTCAAGACCGTCTGGGAGAACCTCCTGGCGCGTCGCGGCGGCACGCGGTTCACGAACGAGAACGTCGCCAAGGACGGGAGAACCATCGTCTGCGACTGGTACAACGCGCCCTTGATAGGCCCCGAGGGCAAAGTGTTCGCCGTCGCCTCCATCGTCGAGGACATCACCGACCGCAAGCGCGTCCAGGACGAGCTCCAGAGCCTGACCGCCCAGCTGGAACGGCGGGTCACGGAGCGCACGGCCGAGCTTCTGACCCTGAATAAGGAGCTCGAGGCCTTCTCCTACTCCGTGTCCCACGATCTCCGCGCGCCTTTGCGCGCGATCAACGGCTTCAGCAGCCTCCTGCTCGTCAAGAAGGCCGAGCACCTCGACGCCGAGGGGAAGGACTACCTCGCGCGCGTCGCCGAAGCCGCGCGGCACATGGCGGAGATCATCGACGACCTGCTCAACCTCGCGCGCGTCACGCGCAGCACGATGCAGCCGGCTTCGGTCGACCTCAGCGCGCTCGCCCGCGACGCCGCGGACGACCTCCAAGCGCTTCACCCCGAACGCCTCGTGGACGTCTTCATCGACGAGGGCGTCCGGGTCACGGGCGACGCGAACCTCCTGCGCCTGCTGCTCGAGAATCTGCTGTCCAACGCGTGGAAGTTCACCTCGCTGACGACCGCGCCCCGCATCGAGGTGCGCTCCCGGGTGGAGTCCGGGCGCAGGATCCTATCGGTGCGCGACAACGGCGCGGGCTTCGACCCGGCATTCGCCGATAAGCTCTTCAAGCCCTTCTCGCGCCTCCACTCGGAGGCCGAGTTCGCCGGGACGGGGGTCGGCCTGGCCACCGTCTCGCGCATCATCGAGCGCCACGGCGGCCGGATCTGGGCGGAAGGCGCCGTCGGCAAGGGCGCCGTGTTCCATTTCATCTTGCCGGAGAGCTGAGGAGGCCCATGCGCGACAAGACGATCCTTCTGGTCGAGGACAATCCTGACGACGCGCACCTGACTTTGGCGGCCTTCAAGGAGGCCGGGATTCGCGTCCAGTTCGTGGTCGCGAAGGACGGCTTAGAGGCCCTGAAGCATCTCTCGAGCGCGGAGGAGCTGCCCGCCGTCATCCTGCTGGATCTCAATCTCCCCAAGCTCAGCGGCCACGAGGTCCTCGAGCGCATCCGCTCGGACGCCCGGACGAAGACGATCCCGGTCGTCATCCTCAGCTCTTCGATCGAGCCCGAGGACCTGGTCCGCTGCTACGCGCTCGGAGCCAACAGCTTCGTGCGCAAGCCCGTCGACTTCGCTCAATTCCTCGACACGGCGCGCCTGATGGGCCGCTACTGGCTCCAGGCCAACGTGGCCGCGCCCGCCCGTCAGAACTCGCCCTGACGGACCGGCGCGGCGTCGAAGGCTATTTCTTCAGCGGCTGAACGAGCTTGACCTTCTCCATCTTGACGGGCGTCCTCGGACGATCGCCGGAGTCGCGCGGAGAGGCGCCGATCTTGACGACGATGTCCTGGCCCTCGATGACCTGGCCGAAGATCGCGTGGCGGTTGTCGAGATGGGGAGTCGCCCCCAGCGTGATGAAGAACTGCGAGCCGCCCGTATCGGGGCCCGCGTTGGCCATCGAGAGGATGCCCGCCTTGCTGTGCTTGAGCTTGGGGCTGAACTCA
>JAHFCD010000106.1 GCA_023249695.1 Elusimicrobiota bacterium | reverse complement strand
ACCGCGACCAGGAACATCTGCAGCAGGATCTCGGGCACGTCTTTTCCCAGCTTCACGACCGCCGCGCTCGTGAATTGGCCGGCGGCCTGGATCGCGCCTTTGAGCCGGACCTTGACCTCGGCGGGATCGCCGATCGCCGTGCGCACCAGCTCCCAACGGCTGAACACGACGGTGAGCGCGCGCGGCGAGAACTCCTTGAGCTCGGCCATCTCCTGCCCGAGGGCGATGCCCTGCCTCACGGCCATGATCGAGAAGCCGGTCAACGGCGCGATGATGAGCAGGAAGACGAGGCCCGTCACCGCCGCGGCGGCGAGCCGGGGGCCGCACTTTTTCTCCTGAAACCAGCGGTGCGCCGGATAGGCGAGCATCGCCATGGTCCCGCCCAGGAAGAGCGAGAGCAGAAACGGCCCGACCATCCACAGGACGACGCCGACGCAGGCGATGAGCGCGCCCAGGAAGGTCACGAAATGAGCCCGGTGCGTCGCGGCGACGACGCCGGTCGTTTTTTCCATTAAAGAACCGTCAGGCCGCGGCTGATGGCGTACTTCGTGAGGCCCGCGACGGTGACGATGCCGAGCTTGCGCGCGAGGTTCTCGCGGTGCGTCTCGGCGGTGCGCACGCTGATCCCGAGCTTCACCGCGACGCCCTTGTTCGAGGATCCCTCCGCGAGCAAAACCAGTACCTCGATCTCCCGGCTCGTGAGCGCGGCGTCGGCGGGGCGCTCCGAGGCGGGAGACAGCAGCGCGTCGCTCATGCCGGCCGGGAAATGGAGGCCGCCCGCGGCCACCTGCTTGATGGCCTCCAGCAGCTCGCCCGCCGGCTGGCTTTTCGTGACGTAGCCCTGCACGCCGCAGCGCGCCATCTTGACGACGTACTCCTCGCTCGAGTGGATGCTGAAGGCGATGAGGCGGGCCTTCGGCACGAGCAGGCGCAGCCGCCTCGCGAGCTCGCCGCCGTCGATGTTCGGGAGGTTCACGTCGAGGACGATGACCTCGGGCGCGGCCTTCTTCACCTTGCGCAGGCACTCCTTCGCGTCGGACGCCTCGCCGACGACCGAGATCGAGTGGTTGGTCAGATAGGAGCGCACGCCCTCCCGGACGATCGGATGATCGTCGACGAGGAAGACCTTGATGTCGGGCCGCCGGGGTCCGCCGCTGCTCACGCCTCAAGCATAGCGCCTGCGGGGCGCGGCGACTATGCGTAGTTATACGGGCTAGTCTTCGGGAGGGGCGGCGGGCAAAGTCAGCGTCGTCAGGCCGTGCTGGATCGCGTACTTCGTCAGCCCCGCGATCGGCGCGATGCCGAGCTTGCGCGAGAGATGCTCGCGGTGCGTTTCGGCCGTGCGGACGCTGATGCCCAGCTTCCGCGCGACTTCCTTATTGGCCAGGCCTTCCGCGAGCAAGGCCAGCACCTCGCGCTCCCGAGCGGTCAGGACGGAGGCCGCGGGCTTGGAGCCCGGAGCCAGGATCGCGTCGGTCATGCCGGGCGGAAAAGAGAGGCCGCCCGCGTGGACGAGGCCGATCGCCTCGACGAGCATCGCCGTGGGCGCGTCCTTCATCACGTAGCCGTGCGCGCCGCAGCGGGCCATGCGGACGACGTACTCCTGGCCCGCGTGGATGCTGAACGCGATGAGCTTGACGGCGGGCGCCATCACGCGCAGCCGCCGGGCGAGCTCGCCGCCGTCGACGCCGGGAAGATTGATGTCCAGGATGACGACGTCGGCCGCAGTCTTCTTGAGCCCGCGCAGCGCCTGCTTGTCGTTGGCCGCCTCGCCGACGACCGTGATCGAGCCTTGGGCGGTCAGGAAGGTGCGCACGCCCTCGCGCACGGCGGGATGATCATCGACGAGGAAGACCCGGATCTTGGGAGCCTTTTTCCCCATCAGGGGGCGCTTCATCGCGGGCCCGCCTTGGGCGCGCGGACGGTGAGCGCGGTCCCCGCGCCGGGCTTCGAGCGGAAGTCGAGCGAGCCGCCGGCCGATTCCGCGCGCTGGCGCATGTTGCCCAGGCCGAGCCCCCGCCCCCGGCCCGTCAAAGGCCCGCTCGCGCGCGAGAAGCCGATGCCGTCGTCGCTGACGCTGAGCAGGACGTCCTTGCCTTCCTCGAACAGCTCGATGACGACCTTCTTGGCCTTGGAGTGCTTGCCGATGTTGTTGAGCGCCTCCTGCGCGATGCGGAACAGCGCGAGACCGACCTCGGGCGAGGCGTCGGTCGAGGCGGTACGGATCGTCACCCGCACGCCCGAGCGCTCCTTGAATTCGCGGCACAGCGCGTGCAGGGCGGCCTCGAGGCCCAGGTCCACGAGTTCCGACGGCATCAGGTTCTGCGAGACGCGGCGGATCTCGGCGATCGCGTGATCGAGGAAGCCGCCGACCTTGACGAGCTTGGCCTCGGCCACCGCGCCCAGCTTCATCTGGCCGGGCAGCGCCTGGAGGCGGAACTTGACGCCCGAGAGGATCTGGCCGACGCCGTCGTGCAGCTCGCGCGCGAGGCGCTTGCGCTCCGTCTCCTGCGCCAGGATCACGCGCGCGTGAAGCCGGCGCAGCTCGCGATCGGCCTCCTTAAGAGCCGTGATGTCGCGCTCGGTGGTCGCGACCTCGACGGCCCGGCCGTCCTCGTCGCGAAGCACGGTGACCGTCAGCAGCACGTCGACGACCCGGCCCTGCTTCGTGCGCCGCTGCGCCTCGATCGGCGCCGCCTTGCGGCCCTGCTTCGCCGACACGCGCACGAGCTCGCGCGCCATCAGCAGCTTGCTCGCGGGCATGATCTTGCGGATGCTCATGCCCAGCGCCTCCGCCTCGGCGAAGCCGTACATCTTGCGCGCGCCGCGGTTCCAGGCGGTGATGCGGTCCTTGAGATCGCAGATGATGACGGCGTCGTTGGAGTCGAGGACGACGGCGGCCAGGCGCAGGATCGAGCGCTGCGAGAGCGAGAGCAGATCCTTGTTCGAGGACTTGAGCCGCGCGTTGGTCGACTCGAGCCGCGTGACGCGGCGGCTGTCCTGCGTTCGGCGGCGGCGTTCCTTCACGAGCCAGTGTACCTTTATAACGTCCGGCCCGGGGATAAGTAGAACTCCCCATTGGTTCGGCGGCCGCCATCTTGCATACTCTCCATGGTGCGGCGACTGATATTGCTCCTTTGCCTGCAGGGCGCGCCGTTGGCGGCCGCTCCCCCCCGCAAGGCCCGCCTGCCCACGGGCCTCGTCATCGCGTCGATCCGCGTCGAGACCCACAACGTCTTCGACACGGACGCCCCGCCCGAGAACAAGCTGCTCTACCGGCTGGCCAACCGCGCCCACATCAAAACCTTCGACGCCGTCGTCGAACGCGAGCTGCTCTTCGCCGTCGGCGACCGCTTCGACCCGCTGCTCATCGAGGAGACGGAGCGAAACCTGCGAGCCCTCTCCTTCATCCGGCGCGCCCAGGTCTCGGCCACGGTCAACGCGAAGGGCACCGTGGACGTCCTCGTGAAAACCTTTGATTCCTGGACGCTCGAGGTCGTCGCGAGCTTCAAGCGCGCGGGCGGGATCACAAGCCTGAAGGCGGGGCTCGCCGAGCACAACATCCTGGGCCAGGGAAAATCCGCCTCCGCGGTCTACGCCAAGGACGGCGGCGCGCAGTCGCGCTCCTTCACCTACAAAGACCCCCAGTTCCTCCACTATAAGCGCTTCCAGTACGCGGTTTCCGCGCTCACCGCTCCGGGCGGCAGCCAATTCCTGATGTCGCTGAACCGTCCGTTCTACGCCTCGATCGCCCGCACGGCCGCGGGCGGCACGATCAGCTACGTCGAGTCGCGGGTCAGCGGGGAGACGCGCAAGACCGGCGAGGCCGGCGTGAGCTACGGCGTCGCGCTCACGACCTCGACCGAGCGCACGCGCCGCGTCACCTTCGGCCTCTCGAGCCGCCGAGCGGAGACGAGCGGCTCACGGCCCGACCTCGAGCAGCTGAACTTCGTCACGGTCGCGGGGGAGTGGCAGGAGCTGAACTTCCTGACCGCGCGGCGCATACAGAACTTCACGCGCGACGAGGACTTCAACCTGGGCCTCGGGGTGTTCCCGAGCGTCGCCTGGGCGCCCGAGGACGCCGGGAGCACCTCGACGCAGGTCCTGCCGCGGCTCGACGTCGCGAAAGGCTTCGCCCTGTCCAATCAGCTGCTGCTTCTCAAGACCGGCTACCGCTCGAAGTACGTTAACGGCGGAAACGGCAACCGGATCGCCTCGCTCGACGCGTCATATTTCCTGCGCGAATTCCGGTTCCAGACCGTGGCGGTCCACTCCGGCCTCGACCTGGGCTGGCAGCTCGACTCGGCCAATCTGCTCGCCCTGGGCGAGCTCAACGGCCTGCGCGGCTACGGCCTCAGCGAGTTCACGGGAACACGCCGCTTCCTGGTCAACATCGAGGACCGCGTGTACGTCTACGACGACCTTTTCCGGCTGCTCGACATCGGCTCGGTCCTCTTCTACGATTCGGGTTACGCGTGGCCGGACTCGAACCGGGTCAAGACGTCGGACCTCAAGAGCAGCGTGGGCGTAGGCCTGCGCGTCGCCCCCTCTCGCTCGAGCAGCAACAGCCCCGTGCGCGTCGACCTCGCCTTCCCGCTGAACCGGCGCCCCGGCGGCGCGTATTGGTCCCTCTCCATCCTCGCGGGCCAGGCGTTTTAAGACGGCGGCTGCGTAGTCCTACCGACGCCGCGGGGGGAAACTCCGCATAGGCGCGCCGCGGCGAAGCGGCTATAGTGGCTCATGAAGCACGGAGACCACTTGAAGAATAAAATGCTGTTCGCGTTCGTCTGCCTCGTCGCGCTGGCCGCTCCCGTTCGCGCCCAGAAGGCCGGAAATTTCGGCGCCGGAGTCGTGATCGGCGCTCCGACCGGCGCCACGGGCAAGCTGTGGATCAACGACACCCAAGCCCTCGACATGGGCCTCGCCTGGAACTCGCAGCTGACCGTTTACGGCGACTACCTTTGGCACGGCTGGAACATCCTGCCTCAGCCCGCGAAGGGCAAGCTGCCGCTCTATTTCGGCGTCGGCGCGCAGGTCCGGACGTTCGACGACTCGGAGTTCAGCGTCCGCACGGTCGCCGGGATCGCGTATTGGCTGCCGAACAACCCGGTCGAGATCTTCGCCGAGCTCGTGCCGCTGTTCCATCTGACGCGCCACACCGGAGCCGGCATCGACGGCTCGGTCGGCGTGCGCTACTACTTCCATTGATATGAGCATCGCCCTCAACATCCTCGTCAGCGCCTTCGCGGTGCTGGTCGCCGGCCGCCTTCTCCCCGGCGTCGTCATCGACGGATTCGGCACGGCCGTCCTCGTGGCGGTCGTGCTCGGGATCGTCAACGCCCTTCTGGCGCCGGGGCTCCTGGCGATGGCGCTGCCGCTCAACGCGGCGACGCTCGGCCTCTCGACCCTCGTCATCATCGGCGGCCTCGTCGTGCTGACGGCGGAGCTGGTGCCGGGGTTCAGGGTCGCGGGCTTCTGGTGGGCGCTGGGGTTCGCCTGTGTCCTCGCCGTCGTCAATTCCGCCTTTCACGCGTTCACGAGGGTATGACATGAACAACATCGCCTCGCTCGCGCTGCTGCTTCTCGGCCTGGTCCTTCTCGGCCTCGGCTGGGACGCGTACACGTCGGTGAGCTCGGACGTGTCGCGGGTCTTCAACGGCGCGCCGACCGACCGCGCCCTGATGCTCCTGATCGGAGGCGGCCTGGCCGCCGTCTTCGGGCTCGGAGGCCTCAAGCGATCTCGCAAATAAAAAGCGACGATGCCGTCACGAAGGCCGAGCGCGGCGGCATGGTAGCATGAGCCGTGTTACTTTGGATCACGGAGAGACTCCCATGAACATCATCCTCAATATCCTCGTCAGCGCCGCCGCGGTGCTCGTCACGGGCCGTCTTCTCAGCGGCGTGACCGTCGACGGCTACGGCACCGCGATCCTGGTCGCGATCGTGCTCGGGGTCGTCAACGCCGTGCTGGGACCGATCCTCCTCGCCCTGACTTTGCCGATCAACGTCCTCACGCTCGGCCTGTTCACCTTCGTCGTCATCGGCGCTTTGGTCATGCTGGTCGCGGCCCTGGTGCCGGGCTTCAAGGTCGCGAGCTTCTGGTGGGCGCTCGGCTTCGCGTTCGTTCTCGCGCTCGTCAACTCGGTCTTTCACGCCGTCACGCGGGTCTGACATGAATCGAATCGCTTCGCTGGCGCTCGTGATCCTCGGCGTCGTGCTCCTGGCGATGGGCTGGGACGCGTACCGGTCGGTGAGCTCGGACGTCTCGCGGCTCTTCACCGGCGCGCCGACGGATCGCGCGCTTTGGCTTTTAATCGGCGGCGGCCTGGCCGCCGTCGCGGGGCTCGGGGGGCTCTCGCGCGGGTCGAAATGATAAGATGCGCGAAGCGTCGTAAATAAGGAGCGCTTCCCCATGAAAACCCCCTCTCTCGACAGCTTTAAGGCCCGCAAGACCCTCTCCGTCGGCTCGCAGACGTTCGACTACTTCAGCCTCTCCGCCCTGTCCGACCAGGGCTTCGACCTCGCGAAGATGCCCTTCTCGATGAAGATCTTCCTCGAGAACCTGCTGCGCCACGAGGACGGGATGGTCGTCAAGAAAGGCGACATCGAGGCGGTCGCCAAGACGATCGGGACCAAGCCCGCCGAGCGCGAGGTGTTCTTCATGCCCGCGCGCGTCGTGATGCAGGACTTCACCGGCGTCCCCGCGGTCGTCGACCTCGCGGCCATGCGCGACGCGATCAAGAAGCTCGGCGGCAACGCGAACCGCATCAACCCCTTCCAGCCGGTGGACCTCGTCGTGGACCACTCCGTCCAGGTGGATTTTTTCGGCGCCGCGGACGCGTTTGAAAAAAATTCGGAGATCGAGTTCGAGCGCAACCAGGAGCGCTACGCGTTCCTCAAGTGGGGCCAGAAGGCGTTCGCGAATTTCCGCGCCGTCCCGCCCGAGACCGGCATCGTCCACCAGGTCAACCTCGAATATCTGGCGAGGGTCGTCTGGACCCTCGACGGCTTAGCCTATCCCGACACGGTCATCGGCACCGATTCGCACACGACCATGATCAACGGCCTCGGCGTCGTCGGCTGGGGCGTCGGCGGCATCGAGGCCGAGGCCGCGATGCTCGGCCAGGCCATGCCCATGCTCATCCCCGAGGTCGTCGGCTTCCGCCTGACCGGCAAGCTGCCCGAGGGGGCGACCGCGACGGACGCGGTCCTCACCGTCACCGAGATGCTGCGCAAGAAGGGCGTCGTCGGCAAATTCGTCGAGTTCTTCGGAGCGGGCGTCGCGAGCCTCTCCCTGGCCGACCGCGCGACGATCGCCAACATGGCGCCGGAGTACGGCGCCACCTGCGGCTTCTTCCCCGTGGACGATCGCACGCTCGACTATCTCCGCGTGTCCGGCCGCCCCGAAGCCGACATCGCGCT
>JAHFCD010000105.1 GCA_023249695.1 Elusimicrobiota bacterium | reverse complement strand
CGCCGCCCCTTCGTCATCCTGGCCGCCATCCTTATAATAGGCGCTGCCGGGAGGCTCTTCATGACCTACGGCGACGCGCTCAAGGACGCGGGCGGCTCGGCCCTGAGCAAGGTCGGCCGGTGGTCCGACGACATGCGCAATCCCTCGAATTACGCGCCGGCGCCGGCGGCGTCCCCGTCGGAGGCCCCCGCCGCGCCGCCCGCTCCCGCGGCCCCCGTGGCGCCGGAAGGCGCGCTGCGCAATCTGCTCTTCACCCAGGAAGGCGCGCCGGCGCCGGCGCCGACGCCGGCTCCCGTCGCCCCGCGGCCCTCCCCGAACCGTCCCCTCGCGAAAAACGCGTGGCGGGTGTCGGGCATCGTCTACGACCTGTCGACGCTCGACCCGGTGGCGGACGCGAAGCTCACCTTCCTGCGCGGGGAGAAGGAGCCCTCGACGGCGACGACGGACGACAAGGGCGAGTATCAGATCGATCTCCCCAAAGGAGACGGCTGGACGGTGACCTTGCTGGCGCCCAAGCACCGCGGCGGCCAGATCCTCGACCTCGATCCGCCCTACCGCGTCCGCGACGGAGACGAGCGCCGCGCCGCCTTCGAGCAGCTCTCCGACGGGGACCTCACCGCCGCCCAGGTCGGCTGGAAGCGCGCGGAGTCCAGGGTTAAGCTCGACGTCATCGCGGTGCCGCATCGGTGGTCGGAGGCCCCCCGGCCCTGACGCCGTCGCGTCGGATTTGGTAGTTTCTCCCGGTGCTGAAGACCCTGACCGTGTTCCTGGCGCTGAGCGCCGCCGCGTCCTCGTTCGCGCAGACCCCCGCGGAACCCCCGGCGTCATACGCCTCGGTCGCGACCTTCCGGGGCGTCCACTTCACCGGCTGGGCCGCGGGCTCGACCAAGGCCCGCCGCCGGTTCGTCGGCGACATGAAGACCGCGGGCTTCAACGCCGTCGTCATCGCGCTCAAGGATTACGACGGGCATATGTTCGTGCGCGACGTCCCGCTCGCCGTGAAGACCGGCGCGTACACGAACGCGATCCCCGATCTCCCCGGCGCGGTGAGGGATTTCAAGGAAGCCGGTATCTACACCATCGCGCGCATCGCGATCTTCAAGGACGACCACCTCGCCCGCGCCCGGCCCGACCTCGCCGTGCATTTCCCCGACGGGCGCATCTGGACCAACGACAAGGGCACCGCCTGGGTGGATCCGTACCAGAAGGAGATCTGGACCTACGCGATCGACATCGCCTCGCGCGCCGCGGCCGCGGGCTTCGACGAGATCCAGTTCGACTACATCCGCTTCCCCTCCGACGGCAAGACGCGCCAGTGCCGCTACGCGCGCAAGGACCACACGCCCGCGACGGCGTCCGCCGCCCTACGCGAGCTGCTGACGCTCGCGAGCGCCCGGCTCAAGCCGCTCGGCGTCAAGCTCTCGATCGACACCTTCGGCCTGACGACGAGCGTGGACAACGGCATGGGCATCGGCCAGACGATCGAGCAGATGGCCGACCTCGTCGACTTCGTTTCGCCGATGATGTACCCGTCGCACTACGCCCACGGCGAGTACGGCCTCAAGAACCCGAACAGCGCGCCGTACGAGACGATCCGCCACGGCACGAAGGACGCGCTCGAGCGCCTCGCCTCCCGGCCCGCGGTCATGCGCCCGTATCTTCAGGACTTCTCGATGGGCGTGCGCTACACGCCCGCCCACGTGCGCTCGCAGATTCTCGCGACCGAAGAGCTCGGCGTGCGCGGCTGGATCCTGTGGAACGCGCAGAACCACTACTCCTGGTCCGCCGTCCAGGCCGGCCCCGTGATCAAGCTTCCCCCCCAGGCGCCGAAACCGCCGAAAAAGACGAAGCTCGCCCCCGTCGAATCGCCGGCGGCGCCTCGCGCCTCCACCGATTCGGCGAAGCCGCCGCTCGATTCGGCCGCGCCGAATCATTAGGAGAACCATGAAGACCCTCGCGCCTCTGATCCTCGCCGTCTCGATCGCCGTTCCGGCCGCGGCGAAACCGAAGGCCCCGTCGAGCCTGGCCCCCACCGTTCCCGCCGTTCAGGAAACACCCCGCCCCGACGACGCGCTGGGCGTCACGATCCACCGGCTGCCCAACGGCCTCACGGTGTACCTGAGCCCGAACAAGGGCGAGCCCCGCGTCTCCGCCCGCATCTCCGTGCGCGCCGGCTCCAAGAACGATCCCGCCGACAGCACGGGCATGGCCCACTACCTCGAGCACATGCTCTTCAAGGGGACCTCGCGCCTGGGAACCCTCGACTTCGAGAAGGAGCGCCCGCAGCTCGAGCGCATCCGCGCGCTGTACGAGGATCTGTTCACGACCAAGGACGAAAACGGCCGGGCCAAGATCTACAAGGAGATCGACGCCGCCAACGGACGCGCCTCCGCGTTCGCGGTGCCCAACGAGTTCGACCGCTTCTACCGGAGCATCGGCGCCGAGGGGCTCAACGCCTTCACCTCCGACGAGCAGACGGTGTACGTCGTCAGCATCCCCGCCAACCGCCTCGAGGCCTGGGCCAAGGTCGAGGCCGAGCGCTTCAAGAACCCCGTCTTCCGCCTGTTCCAGACCGAGATCGAGACCGTCTATGAGGAAAAGAACCGCTCGCTCGACAACGCGGAGCGGATCCTCGGCGACGAGGTTGAAAACCGCCTGTACAAGAATCACCCGTACGGCCAGCAGCCGACGCTCGGCAGCATCGAGCACCTGAAGAACCCGTCGCTCGCGAAGATGTACGCGTTCTACGACCGCTGGTACGCGCCGAACAACATGGCGATCGCGCTGTCCGGCGACTTCGACCGCGCGAAGACGCTCGAGCTCATCAAGAAGAACTTCGGCTCCTGGACCCCGCACCCGCTGCCCGAGCTGCCGAAATGGGAGCTGCCCAAGCCGAAGGGCGAGGAGAAGTACGAGGTCAAGTACGAGGCCGAGCAGAAGGTCGAGCTCGCCTGGCTGACCGTGCCGAGCTCGCACCCCGACGCCGACGCCCTCTCGGTCCTCGACATGATCGTCGACAACTCGGCCGCCGGCCTCTTCAACCTGCGCCTGAACCAGGCGCAGAAGGTCAAGGCCTCCGGCTCCTATCCGTCGATGCGCAACGACGCCGGCTCCTGGAACGCCTGGGCCCTGCCCAAGAAGGGCCAGACGCCCGAGGAAGCCCAGGCCCTCCTCCTCGAGGCGATCGACGCCCTCAAGGCCGGCGACTTCAGCGACGAGGACGTGGCCGCCGTCATCACCACCTTCGAGCTCGGCGAGAAAGGCCGCCTCGAGTCGAACGAGTCGCGGGTCGGCCTGATGTCCGGCTCGTTCATCGCCGTGGAGCCGTGGGAGCGCGCGGTCGGCCGCCTCGACCGCCTGCGGAAGATCACGAAGGCCGATGTCGTGCGCGTCGCCCAGAAATACCTGGGCCCCGACCGGATCGTCGTCTACCGTCGCGACGCGAAGCCCGAGGTGCCGAAGATCATCAAGCCCTCCTTCACGCACATCGCGATCGATCCCTCCCGGGAGTCCTCGTTCATGAAGGAGGTTCTCGCGATCCCCGCGCCTCCGCTCGAGCCGCGCTGGCTCGTCTCCGGACGCGACTACCAGATCACCCCGATCGAGAGCGGCCGACTGTACTCGACAAAGAACCCGTACAACGACCTCTTCGCGCTCGCGTTCTACTATGAGCGCGGCTCGAGGACGGAGCGCGAGCTCTGCGCCGCCGTCGACCTCCTCGACCTGTCCGGCGCCGGCCCCTGGTCGGCCGACGAATTCAAGAAAAAGCTCTTCGCGCTGGGGACCTCGCTGTCCTATTCCTGCGGCGAGCAGGACACGGCGATCCTCCTGTCCGGGCTCGACCGCAACCTCTGGGCCTCGCTCGAACTGATGGCCCAGCGCTTCGACTGGCCCAACGTCGAGCCCGGGACCCTGCAGAAGATGATCGAGGTCGAGCTCGGCGCGCGCGAGGACGAGAAGAAGAACCCCGGCGCGGTGCACTACGCGCTCGGCCAACTCGCCTCCCGCGGCCGGGACAGCGGCGTGCTCAAGCGCCTGAACAACGCCGAGCTCAAGGCTCTCGGCGAGGGCCGGCTCAAGACCCTGATCCAGGATTTCATGCTTCACCCCTCCCGCATCGCGTACGTGGGCAACCGCGCGCCGCGCGAGATCGGCAAGCTGCTGGACACCGGCCGCCGCCTGCGCGCGACGCCGGTGCGCGTTCCGCTCAAGCTGCTGCGTCCCGAAGGGCCGCGCGTGCTCTTCTCGCACCGCGACATGGTGCAGGCCCAGGTCGGCCTGTTCGCCGCCGACGAAACCTTCGAGCCCGAGCACGTCGTCGATTACCAGTTCTACTCCGAGTACATGGGCGGGGACATGAGCGCGGTAATCTTCCAGGAAGTGCGCGAGTCCCGCGCGCTGGCGTATTCCGCCTCCGGCGGCCACACCGGCACCGCGGACAAGGGCGACGACACCCAGCTCTGGGGCCGGCTCGGCTGCCAGGCCGACAAGACGCCCGAGGCCGTCAAGCTGATGACCTCCCTGTTCCAGGATTTCCCCGGCTCGGAGAAGCGCTTCCGCGAGACCGCGAAGTCGATCGAGGAGTCCTACCGCACGAGCCCGGTGCCGTTCCGCTCGATCCCGGGATCGGTGATCGGCTGGGAAGACCAGGGCCTCACGACCGGAGACCCGGGGCCCAAGCGCTTCGAGCGCTCGCTGAAGTACACCTTGCCGGAGCTCCAGTCATTCGCCGCGCGCTTCAAAACGAAGCCGCTGACCGTCTGGGTGCTCGGGCATCGCGACCGCGTGGGCCTCGATCAGCTCAAGGCGCTCGGCGCTTTCGAGGAAAAGCCCCTCGACGCCCTGTTCCCTTACTGATCGGTCTTGGCGGGGGCGGCGAGGTCCTTCATCGCCTGGTCCAGGTCCTGCAGCATCTTGGCGCGCTGATCAGCCGGCAGGCCCGCGGCGTCGAGCTGCTTGCGCAGGTCCGCGATCTTGCCGCCGGCGTCGGCCATCTTGCCCGCCGCGACGGAGCCGGCTTTGCCGCCGGCGCCCTTGAAATTGTACACCGGTCCCGCGGCGCGGCCCATCAGCTCGCTGCGGCTGGTCACGCCGTAATGCACGGACGCGACCGCGTCCCCGCCTCCGGCCGCCGGCTCCATCCTCGCCAGGGCCGTCTTCTTGACCGCGAGCTTCGCGGTCTTCTCCTTCTTGTGCGCCACCGTGTTCTTGACGACGGCCGCCGCCGTGGACCCTCCGGCGGAGGAGTCCGAGTGCGCGGTCGCTTCGAGACGGGCTGCCGACGTGTCCCCGTTCCGGGACTCCGGAGACGGCGCGGCCGCGGCGGCGTCGACGCGCCCGCCGGCGGCGGGAGCTTCCGCGGCGTCGGACTCCCCCTCGGCGCCGATCAGCGGCGCGGGCGATTGGACGCGGTTCTCCCTGCGGACGAGAGCGGAGGACTCCGGAGGGCGAGGCATCGAGGCTCCGAGATCGATCGGCTCGGCCGCCGGGACGGGCTTGCTCCCCGCCGGCGGCTGCCCGGAGGAACGGAGCATCAGAGCGCCGCCGCCGATCGCCACGACCGCGACGAAGCCCAAAAGGCCCGCGCCGAAGGTCTGGAGATTGGACTTGGTTTGGTCACTCATGGCATCCTCCCGCGACCCTCACAGTGTAGGCCCCGCGCCGCCCGGGCGCAAGAGGGGCGGGTCGAATTTCACCCTCTTTTTACCGTGAAAATCGGGCTTAATGGGCCGCGGCGGCGGGGGTGACCTTGTCGCGTAAAGCCGCCAAAATCGCGTCGCCGGGGAAGAGGCGCACGGCGGCCGCCGCGTAGCGGACGGCCTCCTCGGCGCGTCCGATCGCCGCCAAGGCGCGGATGCCGTTGACGTGGAACGAGCGCTCGCCCGGATACTTCGCGATCGCCCGCACGCACAGCGCCGCGCACTCGTCCATGCGCCCGCAGCGTCCATAGATCGCCGACAAGCCGACCCAGGCGTAGGCCTCGTGGCCGCGGTGCTCGAACCATTCGCACAGCGCCTCGGCCTCGCCGTACATCTCGAAGGCGAGCAAAGACGCGAACAGGTCCTCGAGGTAGCGGTCGCCCTCGCCGCTGAGCGTCTGCAGACGGCGCATCATCTGGAGAAAATGGCGGACCGGCATCCATGAATGTCGCTCGCCCAGGGGCAGGCGCACCAGCCGGCGCAGGTCCTCGGGCGCGAACTTCCCCGCCTCGGGCATCAGCATCAGCACGGGCTTGTCCTCTCCGGGCCACGGCTTCATCTTCCCGAAGGACAGACGCACGCCCGCCGGGATGACGAGCCGATCGTACGGCAGCTCGTAGCGCTTCGGGCCCTCGTCGGCGATCTTGCCCTCGGAGAGCGCGCGCACCTCGGTCCACGGGACCGAGACGCTGACCTCCGGGTCGAGAAAGAGCTTAATGCCCGCGAAGCGGCGGACGCCGCGCAGCAGGCTGAACACCTGGCCGGGGGTGTGGCCCATCCACAGGAATTCCTTGCCCTTCGGCGTCTTGAGCCGGCGCGCCGCGACGAAATCCCGCACGCGGTCGCGCGCGGGGAACACCGGCACCCACACGCCGCCGAGCTCGGGATCCTTGTCGGCCCAAACCGGGAACGACGCGTCGGGCTTGGTCACGCGCTTGATCTCGCCGTCGGCGAGCGGCGCGTCGACCGTCAGCAGATAGGTCTCCGAGCGCAGCAGCTCTTTGTAGAGCGGCGTGCGCGGGAGACGCGGATTAAGGGCCGCGCGTCGTATGAGATGCTCTAAATTTTCAACCATCTTATCCCCACTTTAACCCCGAATCTTAGAGGCGTCAAGGCCCAAAAACGTCAGGCTTTTCGGGTGGGAGGACCCTGCAGGGAGCGGTCCATGCCGGTCAGCGCGCAGAGCGCGTCGCCGATGGATCGCGGCAGGGCCTTGAGGAGGGGAATGAGCTTGACCATCGACGGCTCGCGCACATACAGCCGGTCGGCGCGCACGGCCGCGACGATCTTTTCGGCGAGCGCCTCCGGCTTCAGCCACGGCGTGAACAGCGGCGGCGTGGTGTTCGGGAACATGCCGGTGTCGATGAAGCTCGGGCACACGATCGTCATCCCCACGCCGGTCGCGCCGCCGCGGCGAAGCTCGAGGCGCAGCGACTCGGCGAAGCCGATCACGGCGTGCTTGGTCGCGCTGTACGCCGCCATGCCGGGCACGCCCAGAAGCCCGGCCGCGGAGGCGATCATCACGACGTGCCCTTCGTTGCGCTCCACCATGCCCGGCACGAAGGTCCGCGCGCACCAGAAGTACGAGTTGAGATTCACGTCGACCTGTCTTTTGATTTCCGCGTCCGAGGCGTTGAGAAAATCTCCGGGAGCATGGACTCCGGCGTTGTTGTTAAGGAGATAAACCTTCCCCAGCTCCCGCTCTACGTGAACGGCCCCCGCGCGCACGGCCGTCGGGTCCGTCACATCGAGCGCCCATCC
>JAHFCD010000104.1 GCA_023249695.1 Elusimicrobiota bacterium | reverse complement strand
CCGCGCCGGCACGGCCCGCGCCGCGGTCGAGCGCCTCCTCAAGCTGGCCGAGGCCCAGCCCGCCGTGGAACGCGCGCGCGCGGTGGCCTTGCTGGGCGAGGCGCTGACCGGATTTTTCGCCGACAAATTCGATCAGCCCGCCGCGAGCCTGACCCTGAGGGCCGTCACGCACCGGCTGCAGAATCGCAAGCAGCCTCCCGCCCCGACCGCGCTGGTGCGGCTCAAATCGGTCTGGGATGAGCTCGACCTGCTGCGCTACGCTCCGGGCGGCGCCGGGCAGGCGGAGGTCAAGCGCCTCGCCGACGAGATCCTCAGCCTGACGCTCGAGTTCGACACGGAGCTCCGCGCATGATCATCGCGCTCCTCGCCGCCGCTGCGCTGGCCCTGCCCGCCTCCGCGGCGACGTATAAAGGCGCGAAGGCCGCCTACGACGCGGGAAATTTCGACCAGGCCGAAGCGGCGTTCTCGGCCCTCGTCGCCGCGCATCCGGGCGACGCGGCGCTGCATTACGATTTCGGGAACGCGCTGCTCAAGTCCGGAAAGCTCGGGCGCGCCTCCGCCTCGTATCAGCGCGCCTTCGATCTCGACCCGCGCGACGGCGACGGCCGCCACAACCTCGACTTCGTGCTGACGCGCTCGGGAGAGGAGCTGGCGCCGCCCGGCATCCCCGCGCCCGCCTTCGCGGCGTTCACCGCGCTGTCCTCGCGCGAGCTCGCGGGGCTGCACTGGATCGCGGCGTGGACGACCTTGATCCTGGCGGGGCTGGCCCTGCTCGGCGGCCCGGAACGACGCGCGAGGCTCAAGGACTGGCTGCTCGGCGCGGCCGCGGCCTGGCTGCTGTTCGGATTCTGGTGGGCGGGCCTGCGCGCGGTGCTTCCCGCGGGACGCGGCGTCATCATCGCCGGTCGCGCGGAGCTGCGCAACGGGCCCGGCGAAAAATTCACCGTCGGCTACACCGCGCCCGAGGGACGCCGCGTGCGCGTGCTGTCGGGCAGCGGCGAGTGGCTCGAGGTGGGGCTGCTGAAGGAAGGCGTGAAAGGCTGGATCCTCGCCTCGTCCGTCGAAAAGCTCTAAACGCTCGTCCCCGAGCCGGCGCGAAGCCTGGACCGAATGTCGCGGGCGCGCTTCCCCATACGGCCCAGGACGCGCGCCCGAGGTCCCCGGTACAATACAATCCGCGGCCGGATTTGCCGCAGGGGAAAGCCTCGCATGGCCAGACGCCGCAGCCGCCTCATCTCGTTCCTTCTCGCCGCCGCCCTCCCCGTCCTCTCCGCGGGATTCGATGTTCCGCGCGCAGCGGCGCAGAATATTTCGGGCCGGGGCGCGGCCGTTTCGCTGACGCCCCCGCTCGGCCTAGGGATCACGAACGCGCCCGCGCTCGGCCTGGCGGTTCCCGTACTTTCGCCGACGGCCCCGACACTCTCGCCGCCTTTCGCGCCGATGGCCGCGCCGCTGATGGCGAGGCCCCTCGCCGCCGCGCCGGCCGCCGCCGCGAGCCCGGAAAGGCCGGCGAATCCGCCCATCACCGCCGCGCGGGCTCTCCGCGCCGCGGCGCCTCAAGGGGGGGAAAATACCGCTCCTCCGGGCGGAGACGACCGGCGCCTCAACGCCGCCTTCGATGGCGTCCAATATCCGGAGAGCCGCCGCGACGAGAGCGTGGCCGACGACTATCACGGCACGAATGTGGCCGACCCTTACCGATGGCTCGAGGACGACAACTCCGCGGAGACCAAGGCTTGGGTCGACGCGCAAAACCGGGTCACCGAGAAAGCCTTGGACTCGATCCCGGAGCGCGCCGAGATCGCCGCGCGGCTCAAGGAGCTTTGGAACTACGAACGAGTCGGCACGCCCGCGAAGATCGGCGCGCATTGGGTTTACTCGGCCAACGACGGATTGCAGAACGAGTCGGTGATGTACAAGGCCCGCACGCTGAGGGGCCCCCGCGAGGTTCTGCTCGACCCCAACCAGCTATCCGCCGACGGCACGGCGGCGTTGTCGGGCACATCCTTCTCCCCTGACGGCCGCTACCTGGCCTACGCGATCTCGCGCTCCGGCAGCGACTGGAACGAGTGGAAGATCCGAGAGGTGGCCACCGGAAAGGACCTGCCCGACGCGCTCAAGTGGACGAAGTTCACGGGCGCCTCTTGGAGCAAGGAGGGAAAGGGGTTCTACTACACGCGCTATCCCGAGCCCAAGGCCGGCGATGAACTCACCGGGGCCAACGAGAACGCGAAGGTCTATTACCATAAGGTCGGCGAGCCCCAGGAAAAGGACGCCCTCGTCTACGAGCGTCCCGATCAGCCGCGCTGGAGCTTCGGAGCCGGCCTCACCGAGGACGGGCGCTACCTTTTGCTTTACCAGCACGAGGGCACGGAGCCTAAGAACCGAATCTGGGTGAAGGATCTCGCCAATCCCACGGCGGGCTTCAAGCCGCTTTTTGATCGCTTCGACGCCAAATACTCGATCATCGACAACGCCGGCTCCCGGTTCTTCGTCCAAACGACGAAGGATGCGCCGCGCGGCAAGCTTATCACCGTCGATCTCAAGAACCCGTCTCCCGAAAACTGGAAGACGATCATTCCCGAGGCGAAAAACCGCGACGTGCTGGACTCGGTCAGCCGCATCGGAAAGCGCTTCGTGGCCGTCTGGGCGACGGACGCCCACGAGGTCATGCGCGTGTACGGGCCGCGCGGGGGTTTCAAGTACCAGGTGAAGCTGCCGACGGTCGGCTCGGTGAGCGGCTTCGAGCCCACGACGCGAAAAGAAGAGCGGAAGGGCTTCTTCACCTTCTCCTCCTATAATTATCCGCGAACGCATTTCCGACTCAACCTCGAGACCGGCAAAACCCGCGCCTACTGGCGTCCGAAGATTCCAGTCGACCCCTCGAAGTTCGAGGTCACCCAAGTTTTCTACCCCTCGAAGGACGGCACGAAGATTCCGATGTTCATCGTGCACAAGCGGGGTCTCATCCTCGACGGAAACAACCCGACCTATCTCTACGGCTACGGAGGCTTCGGCGTTTCGATGACTCCGGGCTTCTCCGGCGCGAACATCGCCTGGCTCGAGCGCGGCGGCGTCTACGCCGTGGCGAACCTAAGGGGCGGCGGCGAGTACGGCCAGGAATGGCACGACGCGGGACGACTCGATAAGAAGCAGAACGTATTCGACGACTTCATCGCGGCGGCCGAGTTCCTGATCAGGGAAAAGTACACCTCCTCGCCCAGGCTGGCGATCGGCGGGGGAAGCAACGGCGGCCTGCTCGTCGGCGCGGCGATGACTCAGCGCCCGGATCTCTTCGGCGCGGCCGTGCCCGAGGTCGGCGTGCTCGACATGCTTCGATTTCACCTCTTCACGGTGGGCCGAGGCTGGAAGAGCGATTATGGGAGCAGCGAGACCAAGGAAGGGTTCGACACATTGATCAAGTATTCACCGCTGCACAATGTGAAGCCGGGGACCTCGTATCCGGCCACGATGGTGATGACGGGCGACCACGACGACCGGGTCGTCCCGGCGCACAGCCACAAGTTCACCGCGGCGCTGCAGGCCGCCCAGGGAGGCCCGGCGCCCATCCTCACGCGGGTGGAGAAGGACGCGGGCCACGGCGCGGGCAAGCCGATGAGCAAGATGATCCAGGAGGTCGCCGATATGTGGGCCTTCCTTCTGAAGGCTCTCGGCGTCTCACGCCCAGCCGGTCTTTCCTAGGGGTTGCGGGGCGTAATCGGCGTCAGCGGCACCGCGGGGACCGGCGGCGGCGGAGGCTCCGGAGGAATCGCGGGGGCCTTGTCCTTGACGGGAGCGGGAGGGAGAGCCGTCTTTCCCTTGCCCGCCTTGGCCGTCTTCGCGCCTTTGACGGACTTGCCCTTCTTCGCCGGCTTGCCCAGAATGGCGGTGGACTCCAATTTTTTCGGGGCGGGCGAGATCTTGACGCCCGTGTCCTCCCCGCTCTCGTCGCCCTTCTCCTCGCCTTCCGGCGCGGTGTGAGTCTCCACCTTCACGCTGATGACGGGCTCTTCCTTGGACGGCTTCTCGTCGGCGCCTTCGTTGGGAGCCGCCGAGGTTCCGCCCTCGCCTTCACCGCCGCCTTCCGGGGCCGGCGGGGTTTCGGAGGAATTCGGCTCCGCGGCCGGAGCGCTCTCGGAAGGGCCCGCCTCTCCGTCCTGGGGCGCGGCATCCGAGGCCGGAGCGGCGTCGGCGGGAGCGGCGTCGTCGCCGTCCTGGGCGCGCACGGGCACGATCAGGAGCATAAGCAGCGGCAGAGGCCAGAGGCGCTTCACGCCCTGATTGTAGCAAGGAGTGATGACTAAATTATTGCGTCCACCCGCCCCGACTGTGGTACCCTATCGGCGTGAGAGAGCTCGTCGTCTTCGAAAGCGGCCACGAAAAAAAGCACGCCGAGAAGATCGTGTCCATGTTCACCGCGCACCTCGCGAAGAACGGCCTGCGCCTGACCGGGCAGCGCCGCCTCATCCTCGACCATTTCCTCAAGGCCGACCATCATCTGAGCCAGGACGAGATCTACCTCGCCCTGCGCTCCCACGGGGTCGGCCGCGCCACGGTCTTCCGCACGCTCAAGATGCTCCAGGAGTGCGGCCTCATCTCGCCCGTGGTCGGCCGCGACGGGACCTCCCGCTTCGAGGTCGAGCACGACCGCCCGCATCACGACCACCTGATCTGCATCACCTGCGGACGCATCCAAGAGGTGCGCTGGCCCACCCTCGAGAAGATCCAGGACGACGCCTGCCGCAAGGCCGGGTTCGTGCCGAAATGGCACCGGCACGAGGTGTTCGGGCTGTGCAAAGACTGCGCCAAGAAGCCCGGCTAATTGTTATAATTCTCGACGGTGAAGCGTTTCCGTTTTGGTTGGTACGGCGACGGCGGCCTGGGCGAGAAAATGATCCAGGCCATCATGGCGGGCCGCAAAACGGCCACCGCCTGCCCGGCCTATGACCCCGAGGACGCCGATCTCAAGGTCGGCGACGCGCTCCAGCTCGTCGACAAGCACGGGAACGTCCGCGCCCAGCTCGTCGTGACGATCGTCGAGCTTCGCTCGTTCGGCAGCTTCAACGAGGACCTCGCCCAGCGCGAGGGCGTGACCTTGGCCGAGCTGAAGGAAAAGCTGAATTTCGCGAACGGCCGCCAGATCCGGGACGACGAGGAGATGCGCGTAGTGCACTTCCGGGTCGTGCAGGGTCGAGTCAAGATTTAGGAGATCCCGTGATCCAGAAGAAAACGCTCGCCGCTCTCGAGAAGGTCGTCTCCGCGCTCGCGCCGCTCGACCCCGAGGCGCGCCGCCAGGTCATCGAGGCGACGCACACGCTCGTGGAAATCAGCGCCGGCCGCCAAGGCGGGGACGAGAAGAAGCCCGCGAAGCGGAAAAAGCGCTGACCATGCGCCTCCACGTCGTCACCTTCGGCTGCCAGATGTCCGTCGCCGACGGCGAGGAATTGGCGTCGCCCCTGAAAGGGCGGGGCTTCACGGCGGTCGCGGACGCGGAGACCGCGGACGCGATCGTGCTCAACACCTGCACCGTGCGCCAGCACGCCGAGGACAAGGCGCTGTCCCTGATCGGCCGGCTGCGCGAGTGGAAGGACCGGGATCCGCAGCGGGTCCTGATCGTCGCGGGCTGCGCGGCCGAGCGGCTCGGCCCGTGGATTCAAAAACGTTTTCCGTACGTGGACCTGGTCGTCGGAGCCAAGTCCATCGAGGACTACCCGAGGATCGTCGAGGAGGCGCTCGGCGCGCGCTTCGACGCGCTCGCGGAATCGCGCCTGGGCTTCGGCGCCGCGACGGAGGACGTCGAGAAGCCGACCGGGTGGGCGTCGCCGTTCTCCGCGTTCGTCACGATCATGCGCGGCTGCAACTACTCCTGCTCGTACTGCATCGTGCCGGCCGTGCGCGGGCGCGAGCTGTACCGGCCGTACGAGACCGTCATGGCCGAGGCGCGCGCGAAGGTCGCGCTCGGGGCCAAGGAGATCACGCTTCTCGGCCAGACCGTCAACAGCTGGAACGAGGGCGGGGTCCGCTTCCCGGAGCTGCTGCGGCGCATGGGGACGATCGAGGGCTTGGAACGGCTTCGCTTCGAAAGCCCCCATCCGCATTTCGCCACCGACGACATGATCGCGGCGATGGCCGAGACGCCGGCGGTTTGCGAACAGCTGCACCTGCCGATCCAATCCGGCTCGGACCGGCTCCTGAAGATCATGCGCCGCAACTATGACGCCGCCGGAATTCTGGACAAAACCGCGCGCCTTCGTCTCGCGATCCCGCGCGTTGAAGTCTCGACGGACATTATCGTAGGATTCCCGTCGGAGACCGAGGAAGACTTCGAGCGGACGCTCGACCTCGTGCGGGGCCTCCGGCCGTCGTGGTCGTACACGTTCAAGTACTCGCCCCGCGAAGGGACCGAGTCGGCGGGAATGGCGGACGACGTTCCGGCCGAGGTGAAGGATGCTCGCCTGGAGCGGCTCAACGCGCTGTGCGACGGCCTGACCGAGGCGGCGCTGGCGGCCCGGATCGGGAAGGTCGTCTCGGTGCTGGACGAGACGGGCGGCTTCGGCCGCACGCGGGACGGCTTCAAGGTGTCTTGGGACGGATGCGGGACGGCGGGACGCACGGTCAAGGTCCGCGTCACCGGAATGAGCAAGCGAATTTTGAAAGGGGAAACCGATGAGCGAGCATAAGAAGACCGGAGCCGAACGCCGCAAGCACCGCCGGTTCAGCGTCGTGGAAGGCATGATCGAGCCGATCACCCTCGAAGTCGAGGGGGCCGACAACGCGATGCATAAGCAGCCCGCCATCATGACCGACCTCTCCGCCGGCGGCATCTCGCTGCTGATGTTCGTCGAGCCGCCCCACACGAAGAGCTTCCAGATGACGCTCTCCATCCCCGGGCTCGAGGGCGTTCCGATCGAGGCCGCGATCGTCCGCGTCCACCAGAAAGGCGAGACCTACAGCGTGGGCCTGACCTTCAAGAAGATCTCGCGCGACGCCCAGAAATCAATCGAGAAGATGGCCGAGGACAGCGCGGACTGCCAGACCCGCACCTCGCTGGGGCTGCCCGACGCCTGCGGCTCCGATTGCCCGTTCCACTCGCTGTTCTCCGGCAAGTCGCCCAAGGCGTCGCGCAAGGCGAAGTAGACCTCTTGATCGTTCTCGCCGGTCCGACGGCCTCCGGCAAGACCGATCTGGCCGTGTCGCTCGCTTCGGCGCTCGGCGCGGAAATCGTATCCGCCGATTCTCGCCAGGTGTACCGCCGGCTCGACGCCGGAACCGCCAAGCCCTCCGCCGAGCAGCGCGCGCGCGTCCGCCACTGGCTCCTCGACTGCGCCGATCCCGCCGAGGCCTACGACGCCGCGCGGTGGGCG
The DNA here is from genome assembly GCA_023249695.1 of Elusimicrobiota bacterium. Classification (GTDB taxonomy): domain Bacteria; phylum Elusimicrobiota; class Elusimicrobia; order UBA1565; family UBA9628; genus GWA2-66-18. The sequence continues at coordinate 102 of JAHFCD010000104.1, read as the reverse complement.
AAGGAAGCGTCGGCCGCGATCGCCGACATCAAAGCGCGCGGGAAAATACCGCTCGTCTGCGGCGGCACCGGGCTCTACCTGCGGGCTCTGCTCGAAGGCCTG
>JAHFCD010000580.1 GCA_023249695.1 Elusimicrobiota bacterium | reverse complement strand
ATGCACCACGCTTGAAGGGTAGACGTCGCAGATTTTGGCGATGTCGTGGGTCGTGTAAGTTTGTTCGGGCATTTTCCTCGTTTGCTTCGTTTGCTTCGTTTGCATAGTATACACCGATTACCCCCCTGCGGTCAACGCAGATTCCCTCTACACTCCGGGCATGACCTCCATCAAACGGCAGAGAACCTTGATCGTCGAGGACGACCCGGAGCTGCGGGCGGTCTACGCCCGCATCTTCGAGCGGCTCAAAGACGAAGGCTACACCGCCGTCGTCGTCTCCGATGGAGAACGCGCGCTCGACGTCCTGCAGTTCGAGCCGGTGGATCTCGTGCTGCTCGATTGGAACCTCCCGGGCATCTCCGGGGAAACCCTCCTGAGGGCCCTGCGGGCGCACCCGAAGACGCGCTCGATCGGCGTCTTGATGGTCACCGGCAGGGCCTCGCCCGCCGAGGAGATCCAGGCGCTCGACTCCGGGGCCGACGATCATCTCGCGAAGCCCTTCGACGAGCATGTGCTGCTGGCACGACTGCGCAGCCTGAGCCGCCGGCGCGATCTCGCGATCGAGCAGCAGCAGGCAAAGCTCTACCCGGGGCTCGATTTCGATCGCGACGCCGACCTGGTCCGCGTCGAGGGCCAGCGCGTCCACCTGACGCCGAAGGAGATGGGCCTGCTCGGGATCTTTCTGCACCGCCCGAACATGCTCCACACGTACGCGTACCTGTGGGAGTCGCTTTGGGGCTACGAATCCGAGCATCGCGAGCACCTCCTCACCGTGACGATGTCGTCCCTGCGCCGCAAGCTCGGCGAGACCTGGGGCGGGCGCCTCAAGTGCCACAAGGGAAAAGGCTACGCTTTCGAGAGCCCGCTTTGACGTTCCTTTGACGTTCGGCACCTATACTATCAGCGGTGACACATCGATGCGCCGCCTTCTCGTTGGCCCTGGCCCTTGTCGCCGGCCCCGTCGCCGCGCGCGCGTTTGGAGCCGCCCCTCCGAATGGCGACTCTCGCGAGAGCGGGCGCCTTTATCAGACGGGCCTGGACTCGTATGCCCGCGGCGATCTGCGCGCGGCGCGGGAGGCGTTCCGAAAAGGACTTCGCCTCGAGCCGAACAACCACGCCGCGCTTGCCGCCGTGCTCCGTCTTGAGTGGGAAATCGCGGCGCAGCCGCCGCCGGTCCGCCCCGCGCCCGAGGAATCAGCCCGACGTCCGGTCTCGGCCCGTCTCGATCATTTCCTGCTCGTCTCGGTCCCCCGTTGGTTTTATTTCGAGCGCACGATCGGCGACGGCCTGCGCGATGTCGGGACATTGAACGCCCTCAACGCGCGCGTCGCGCAACTTCTCGGCGAGAGGGATCTCGCGCTCGCGCGCAACCGCTCATTCCGGAAGGACCGCCAGCTGCGCGAACTCCTGCGCCGCGCGCCCGTCGCGGCGCGCGGACAGGAGGAGACCTGAAATTCTTGCCGCGCTGATCGCGCTTCTGGTCCTCGCGCCCGGCGCGGCCAGCGCCGCCCATGCGCTCGTCGTTCTGAGCGAGCCGCTCACGGCGTCCACCCGCGAAGCGCTCGAAGGCCTGCGCGCCGAATGGGCGGCGCCGATCGACACCGCGTCCGCCGGCCGGCCCCTGCCGCCCGGGCCGCACGGCGTGATCATCGCGTTCGGCTGGCGCGCCGCGAGGAGAGGGCGGCAGGCCGGCGCGCCGATGGTGGTCGCGCTCGCGCCGACGTATCGTCCCGAGACCCGGGGACCCGCGACGGTCCGCGTCGCGATGACGCCCTCGCCGGAGCGCTGCGTTTCCTTCCTCGCGGCGGCGGGCGTGCATCGCCTGCTCGTGGTCCGCGCGTCCGTTCCGGACGCGGATTTCAAGCGACGCGCGGCCGCGGCCGGGACGGAGCCGGGCGTCGCGATCGAGGATCACATCCTGTCGTCGCCGGACGCGCTCCCCGGGCGGCTGCGCGCCGTCGGCGCGCGCGCGGACGGTATATGGCTTGCGCCCGACCCGGACGCGGTGACCCCGGAGACGTTCCACGTCGTGCTGGATTTCGCCGGCGCGAGGAAAATCCCCTTTTT
>JAHFCD010000579.1 GCA_023249695.1 Elusimicrobiota bacterium | reverse complement strand
GCAAGGGCGGCGCCGTCGCGCTCTGGCCGAAGAAAAATCAGTCGCCGAAAGCGCTCGCCGACGCGTTCCGGCGCGAGTACGCCAACCAGCTCTTGCGCTGGTCTCTGACGCGCGGCGGCCTCGGCCTGCGCGCCGAGACCCTGCGCCGCGCGCTGACGCTCGCCGAGGCGGCCGGCGGACGCGTCCAGGCGCCGCAGGCGACGCTCTCGGCGGAGCAGAAGGCGGAGATCGCCGCGCTGCTCGCCGAGGCCGACGCCGACATGGGACCGCGAGATCCTCTCGGCATCACTTTGCCTTGGGAAGAGAGCCGGAAGGAGCGATGAAGAGCATGATCTCCAAAGTTATCCCCAGCGCTTCCAACGTTGGAAGTCCTGGGGATAACTCCTGAGCGACCGCGATGAAAATAGACAAAGGCGGTATCGTCTTTAAGCTCGGCAAGCCGTTGTACGGCGCGGAAAGCCTCGCCGCCGGCGCGCTGGCGCTCGGCGCCCGCGCGCAGGTTTACGTGGATGAGGCGAAGTCCGCTTTCTCCGTCGAGATCGTTCCGGCCGGGAAGCCGTCGCCGGAAGAACTTCTCGCGCTCGGCGGGGAGTTTCTCAACGAGACGCTGAACCACGAGTACCGGCAGAGAGTGGTCCGCGAGAACGCGCCGCTGACCCAGGCCGTGTTCGCGCCGCTGTTCGCGAAAGGCTTCCCCGCGGTGCCCGCCGACCCTCTCGAGGAGCTCGAGCCCCAGGTGAAGGCCGACCGCGCGAAGGACGTCGAAGAGCTTCTGGCGCAGGCGCGGGGCATGAAGTGAATAAGCTCACCGTCTTCGAGAAGCCGCCGAAGGCCCGCGCGGGCGCCGCCGCGCCGCACCAGTACCGCCTCCTGGGCCGCCGCGTCCTGATCACCGACGAGCTGGGGCGCTGGGCGCTGCTGACGCGGCCGGAATACGACCGCTTGCTCGCGGGCCTCGAGCCCTCCGATCCTCTGTGGCCGAAGCTCCAGCCTCTCGGCTTCCTGGCGGAGGCCTTCGACTTCGACGCCGCGGCCCGCCGCCGCTTCGAGCGCAGCCTGCTCTCCTGGAAGGGGCCGGCGTCGCATGTGCTGCTTCTCGATGACGCGAGGGGGGCGATGGATCTCGACGCGGCGCGGCGAATCGTGGAGTTCGTCTTCACCTGCCCCGGCCCGCAGCTCACGCTCGAGCTCGTTTTTTCGGACGCGGACAAGTGCTGGCCCGTTCTCTGGTTCATCGTGCAGTACGCGCGGCGCAAGGGCGAGTGGTCTCGCCGGCCGGTGTTCCTGATCGCGCGCGGAAAGGCGCTGGCGCCGGACCAGGCGGACTTCCTCCGATCTCATGGCGTGACCCGCGCCGCCGATCTGGAACTCGACGGCGTTCCCGACATGAAGAAGGCTCCGCCCTTTCGCGCCCAGCGCGCGCGCGCGCGCCTGGGCCCCGACGCGGCCGACCCGCGCGCGTGGGCGCGGTGGTTCGAGAAATGGGGCTTCGAGTCGGTGCGGCTTCTGCCGTCGTCCCTCGACGACGACGGCGTTGCGGCCTTCGCGGCATTTTACGGGGAATTTCTCGGCGAGCTCGTCGAGCACGGCGAGGAATCGAATCTGCGCGACGAGTGGGCGCTCTCCTTTCTTGCCGGCCGTCCCTGGAGCCTTCCGGGCACGGACGTTCTTGAGCAGCTCGCCTATGACGGGACCGGGCGCGTGTTCACCTCCGAGGAGGCGGCCGCCGGAGCCGGCGAGCTCGGCCTCGGCGCGGTCGGGACGCTGCGGTATTCGGACCTGCCGGCGAGCGGCGCGGCCGGCGCCGTGATCGCGTCGAGCCACCCCGACAACCAGCCGCTGTGCTCGCAGTGCGCGTACCGCCCGTACTGCGCCTTGCCGCCGGCGCTCAACTTGAAGCTGCAGGGCAGCCTCTGGGGGCAAACCCCGGCGAGCCCGGCGTGCACCGTTCAGATGGGCATTTTGGACCATATTTTCGGACGTCTGGATGACGAAAAATGGTTGCTTTTATTGGATAAATGGAATGTTGACATGACGTGACTATCCTGCTACACTTTTGAGACGGGCG
>JAHFCD010000103.1 GCA_023249695.1 Elusimicrobiota bacterium | reverse complement strand
ACGGCGAAGCACGCGAGGCCGGCGTAGGTCATGACCACCTCGGGAATGCGCGAGAAGGTCTGGAACTGGATATAGTAAAGCAGGCGCGAGTAGGCGAGGAGGTTGGCGTAATCGCCCGAGTGCGTCGGCACGACGTACACGCCGTCGCGCACGCGCAGGTACCAGGCGATCACGGCGCCCATGGACAGGAGGCCGGCGGCGTGCATGCGCCAGTCGGTGAAGGCCCGGCGTCCGAGCCGGCGCCAGGTCAGGCCGGCGAGCGCGATGAGGAGATGGGCGTAGGGCAGCTTGAGTCCGACCGCGATGAACGCGCAGAAGGCCGCGCCCGCCCAGGGCAGCCAGGGGCGGTCCTTCTCGAGCGAGCGGCTCCAGAGGACGAGCCCGCCGATCAGCGCGAGGAGCGCGGTGGCCTCGGGCTGGACGGTGCGGCCGAAATAGACCTCGACCGGGAGGAACGAAAAGAGCGACGCCCCCCAGAAGGCCGCTTCGCGGCCGAATTCCTTCTCGAACAGGACGAAGAGGAGCAGCGCGGTGAGGAGGGAGGCCGCGACGGAGATGAGACGGCCCCATTTTTCGCCGAGCCCGGCGACCGGCCACAGTTTGCCGTACGCCCACATGTAGATCGGCAGCTCCGTTGCGGCGAGCCGGTCGGAGGCGCCGTCCCAGTCGATGCGCGGCTCCGCGATCGGGCGCGCGTCGCGCCAGTAGCCGCGCGCGATCGAGGCGGTGTTGACCTGGCGGTGGTAGTGGTAATCGAGAAGCGGGGCGGCGAGGCCTTTCGCGTGGACCAGAAGGGAAAGGAGGGCGACGAGCGCCAGGCACAGGCCGCGCCGTTCGAGGAGGGCCCGGATCATTCCTTGAACGCGTACATCTCGAAGGTCCCGCCCGACTTGAGGAGGGTTTCGAGGACGGTCGCGACGATGACGACGGGGACGAGGAGAGGGAGCAGGAGGACGTGGGCGGCGGCCTGGAACGGGTAGCGCAGGGCCGTGTCGGTGCGCGCCGTCGAGTTCTTGAGCAGGGAGTAGAGAAGGTTGAACCGGAAGCCCGCGGCGTTGAAGAGGGATTGAAGCAGGCCGTACGGGTTCTGCTCGAAGCTGTAATGGTCGAGCTGGACGACGCGGAAGCGGTGGCGCGCGAGGATCGCGTCGAGGGATTTGATCGTGAAGTGAAAGTAGTGGCGCGGAGCGTCCACGTGAAACCAATAGCGGCCGAACAGGCGGGCCTGCCAGCTGCCGTAGTTGGGAACGGCGATCCAGAGGACGCCGCCGGGCTTGAGCAGCTCGTAGGCGCGCGCGATCGAGGCGACGGGATTGGCGAAGTGCTCGAGCGTGTGGCAGAAGATCACCGCGTTGTAGCGGTTCTTCTCGTGAGGCGAGGTAAGGAAGTCCCCGGTGGCCACGTCGAGCTTGAGAACGTGGCGGGCGTGATGGGCCGCGGTTTCACTCAATTCGAGGCCGTGGGCTTCATAGCCGAGCGCGCGCATGTAGGAGAGCATCATGCCGCGCCCGCAGCCGACGTCGAGCACCGGGCCGCGAGGGACGCGGTTGTAGAGCACGGCGGCGCGCCGCTTGCGGAACCAGCGCACCATGGATTCGAAGAGAGGATTGAAGCGGACGTTTTCCTTCCCGTAGTACTGCTCGGGATACCACTGTCCGATCTCGTCGCTCGAGACGGGGGGCCAGGTGCGGCCGAAGCCGCAGTCCGGGCACGTGAGAAGCTCGAACCCCGCCTCGTTGGACGGGGAGGAGCCTTCGGGACCGTCGAAGCCGCAGGCCGGGCAGCGCGTGGGGCGCTTGTCCTGGTCGGAGCGTTCGGGCTGGAAACGGGGGGCGGAAATCGTCACGAGGCAAAATTATATAAAATCCGGCCAATGCTCCGACTGCTCTCCGTCGCCTCGATGCTGGCCGTCGGATCCCCGTGGGCCCATGCGCTCCTTCCGGACGAGGAGAACACCATCAAGGTGTTCAACGGCGCCTCGGCTTCGGTCGTGTACGTCACCAACGTCGCGATCACGCAAAGCCCCTTCATGGACGAGCTGGCGATTCCCCAGGGCACCGGCTCGGGCTTCGTCTGGGACCGCGCGGGCCACATCGTCACCAATTTCCACGTCGTGCAGGGGGGCAACGCCTTTCTCGTGACGCTCGGCGACCAGACCCAGCTCGAGGCCAGGCTCATCGGCTCCGACCCCACCAAGGACATCGCCGTGCTCAAGGTCGAGAAAGGCCAGGAGAAGCTCCAGCCGGTCCGCGTCGCGAAGTTCGAAGCCCTTCAGGTGGGCCAGAAAACGATCGCGATCGGCAATCCCTTCGGCCTGGACCACACCTTGACGACCGGCGTGATCTCGGCGCTCGGCCGCGAGGTTCAGGGCGTCAGCGGCATCACGATCCGCGACATGATCCAGACCGACGCGGCGATCAACCCGGGCAACTCCGGCGGGCCGCTGCTCGACTCCGACGGCAACCTGATCGGGATGAACACGATGATCTTCACCCGCTCGGGCGGCAGCGCCGGCATCGGTTTCGCCGTGCCCGTGTCGTTCATCGCGCGCATCGTCCCGGAGCTGATCAAGTACGGCAAGGTCGTGCGGCCGGGCATGGGCATCAGCATCCTGAGCACGGGCCAGAAGTACTACCTCATCGGCGACCGGCCCGGCGTCGTCGTCAACGAGGTCTCGCCCGGCGGCCCCGCGGCGAAGGCGGGCCTGCGCGGCCTGCGGCGCCTGCCGGGCGGGCGCGTGGCGCCCGGCGACATCATCATCGGCGTCGATGCGCACGTCGTGCGCGATTTCGACGACCTTTACAACGCCTTCGACCGCTTCAAGCCCGGCGACACGGTCAGCCTGAAGATCGAGCGCGGCGGCAAGCCTCTCGCGCTGTCCGTCACGCTCGTCAACATCCAGTAGCGCGCCCCGGACCCGCGCCCGCCTCCTTACTTGACCGACGGCAGGGCCGCGATCTCCGCGTACAGATGCACGGCCGAGGCGATCGCCTTCTGGAACATGCCCAGGTGCAGGCTCTCGTTCTCGGAGTGCGGGTTCGACAGAGGATCCTCGACGCCGATCAGCAGCGCGGGCGCCCCTTTGAGCGCCTTGGCGAAAGGCTCGACGAACGGGATCGAGCCGCCGCAGCCCATGTCCACCGCCGCGCGCCCGTAACCCTTTTTGAGGGCCGTGCGAGCGGCCGTGAAGGCGGGAGCGTCGGTGTCGGTCGTCCAGGACGGGTTGGCGGTTTCGCCGGAGAATTCGACCTTCACGCCCACGGGGCGTTCTTGAGAAGGTGCTTCTTGAGGTCCGCGAGGACCTTCTTGGGGTTCATGCCGGGCACGACGCGGATGCCCATGTGCGCCCAGGCCGAGTCGTTGATGATGTTGGCGCAGTCTTTTTTCGATGAGGCCTGTATCGCGTTGACCGAGAAGGTCGGCCAGTACCAGTTCGAGCGGAGCAGGTCCTTCGGCGCGACGAGCAGCTTGGTGCCCTTGAACAGTCCGCTCTGCTCGCGGAAGGTTTTTTCCGTGTACTTGAGAACCTTGAGGCTGGCCTCGGCGGCCTTGGCGGGCTTCTTGACGTCCTTGTAGATGCCGGGGATCGCCATGCGGCCCTTCGCGTCCACGACGGAGGAGATCATCTTGGCGAGCGCCAGGACCGGGTCGGCGACGGCGCCGCCCCACATGCCGGAATGGAGGGGATGGTCCATCGACCGCACGGTCACGTCGAGCGCGACGATCCCGCGCAGGGCGACGGTGATGGACGGCGTCTCGTGGTCGAAGTTGCCGGTGTCGGTGAGCACGATCACGTCGGCCATGACCTTCGCGGCGTACTTCCGGAGGAAGGGCTCGAGATTGTCGGAGCCGCACTCTTCCTCGCCTTCGATGATCAATTTGACGTTGACCGGCAGCGAGCCGTGGGTCTTGAGCCAGGACGCGATTGCGCTCGTGTGGGCGACCGCTCCCGCCTTGTCGTCGGCGCAGCCGCGGCCGAACAGGCGGCCGTCGCGCTCCGTGGGCTCGAAAGGCGGGGACTTCCAGAGCTCCTCGCGGCCGGCGGGCTGGACGTCATGGTGCGCGTAAAGGAGCAAGGTCGGCTTGCCCGGGGCGTGGAGCCAGTCGGCGTACACGTAGGGATGGGCGCCGGGCAAGGTGAGGATTTCGACATTCTCGAGCCCGCGCGCCTTGCACAGGGCGGCGACCGCCTCGGCGGAGCGCACGACCTCCTTGGGATCGAAGCCGGGAAACGAGACGCTCGGGATGCGCGCGAGGGTCTTGAGGTCCTCGAGGAACTCGGGATAATGGTCGTCGGCGTACAGCACGGCGGAATCGGATTTGGAGGAAAGGTCGCTCATGAGTCCGATGATACAAATATGGGTGCCGTCCATCCACGCCTGACGCCGACTGCCGACGGCCTGGTCAAAGTTGATAGAATCGGCGGAGATGCCGATCCTGCCGCGCTATATCCTGCGCCAATTCCTGCCGATCTTCGGCGCTTGCGTCGCCCTGTTCCTGGGGATGATGATGATGAACAAGTTCTTGAGCCTATTCTCGCTGGCGATGATGAAGGGCATCCCGGCCTGGTGGATTCTCTCCTGCTTCGCTCGCCTCCTCCCGTCCCTCGCCGCCCTGGTCGTGCCGATGTCCTTCCTGGTCGCGGCGATGCTGGTCCTGGGCCACCTCGCGGACTCCGGCGAGGTCATGGCGCTGCGCGCCAGCGGCTTCTCCTACGGAGAGATCACGCGGCCCCTGTTGTGGATGTCGATCGTCCTCTCGGCGCTCCTGCTGTTCGTCAACCACAAGGCCGGCCCGGACGGTTATCGTTCCTTCCGCAAGCGCACGACCGAGGCGGCCCAAAAGGTCGCGCGCGTGGAGCTGCGGCCGCGCTCCTTCACCGAGCTCGGGCCCTGGCGCCTCTACGCCCGCGGCACGGACGCGAAGACCGGGTTTCTCGAGGGCGTCTACCTCGTCAAGCCGGGCCAGATCTCGGGGATGCGGATCAACGCGGAGCGGGGGAAGCTGACCTCGGAGCCGGGCCGCGGCATCAGGCTCGAGCTCATCGACGGCCAGCTCCAGCTCCCGAGCAAGGAGCCCGAACGCTTCACCTCAGGCCGCTTCGAGCGCTACAGCGTCTTCGTGCCCCTGACGCCTCCCGCGGCCGTGCCCCGCGATCTCGACATGCAGGAGATGAGCACCCGCGGCCTGAGCGAGAAGGCGAAGGATCCGGCGACTTCCCCGGAACGCCGCCTCGAGTATCGCGTCGAGACGGCGGTGCGCACCGTCGGCGCGCTCTCGCCGTTCGTGTTCTTCTGGGTGGGCGTTCCCCTCGGGATGGCCAAGCGCCGCTCGCGCGGCGCGGACTTCGCCGCGGGCCTGGGCGTCATGTTCGTCTTTTACGGCCTGCTCGTCGTCGGCGTCAGCCTGGGCCGCCGCCACGAGCTGCTCTCATCCACGGCCCCGTGGCTGTGCGACATCGCCGGCCTGGTCGTCGGAATTTTTCTCACCCGCCGGGCGGCCGCGCAGTGACGATCTACACGCGCTACATGATCGGGCGCTTCCTGAAGCCGTTCGCCTTCGGCTTCGGGCTGTTCGCCGTGCTCATCTTCCTCGGCGATACCTTCGAGAAAATGAATCCGATCATGCGCTCGCACGCCCCCCTGCTCACGATCCTCGAATGCCTCTGGCTCGGCGTGCCTTACTGGGCCGTGCGCGTGATCCCGATGGCGACCTTGCTGGCGACCTTGGTGGCGATCGGCGGCTTCGTGCAGAGCGGCGAATGGCTCGCGACCCAATCCTGCGGCATCGAGACGAAGCGCTTCTGGATGCCGGTGCTCGGCTGCGCGCTCGCGGTGTCGGTGCTCGCCTTCGCCGCGCAGGAGACCGTCATGCCGGCCGCCTGGGCCCGCTCGCGGCGCCTCTGGCGCGAGAAGGTGCATCCGGAATGGGAATGGACCAAGTATCAGAACGTGGCGCTGCTCGGCGGCGCCGATCAGTTCGTCCAGGCCTGGCTGTTCCTCCCGAAGGAGGGCAAGCTCGAGCGGCCGATCCTCGAGACGATGGGCGCGCGCGGCGTGGATCGCCAGCTCGACGCGAAGAACGCGTTCTGGGACCCGGCGCGGCGCCGCTGGGTGTTTCACGACGGCGTCGAGCGCGTGTTCGGCCCCCTCGGCGTCGTCGAAACCCCTTTCGAGACCAAGATTTCGGACCTCGACGCGCCTCCGCTGGACCTCGTTCCGAGGGCGACGAGCCCCGACGAGCTCACGATGCGCGAGGCCCTCGCCTACGGCCGGCGCGTCGGCCGATTCGGAGGCTCTCCTCGGGAGTACGAGGTCGCCGCGATGGCGAAGCTCGCGTATCCGTTCACGAACCTGGTCATCTGCGCGCTCGGCATACCGATCGCGCTGCGCCTGCGCAAGTCCTCGCGCGTCGTCAGCTTCTCCGCGGCGCTGGCGCTGTCCTTCCTTTTCCTATGGATGATGGAGGTCGGCCGCACCCTCGGCGTGAGCGGCCAGCTGCCGCCCGTCGTCGCGGCGTGGCTGGCCAACGCCGGCTTCGGCGCGTTCGCGCTGTTCCTGATCCGGCGCTGGGACCTGTAGCGTGCCTTCGCCGCTCCCGTCACAATCTCGTGACGCGGCCTCCATGCGGGGAGGCGCCGGGTGTTAGATAAAATCAATTTCACCTTGAGAAACACCGTGAGCCGCGGAACCTTCGTTGCGCTGGCGCTGACTTTCCTCGGCGTTTTGGAGCCGGCGCCGGCCGGCGCGCAGGACGACGCGTCCGATTACTTCAAGTTCATGGCCGAGGAGGCCCGGACGATGTCTTTGGCCACCGGCTCGAGCCAGCCGCTGAGGCGCGCTCCCGCGGCGGGCACGGTGATCACGGCCGCGGACATCGAGGCCATGGGCGCGACCGATCTCGATGAAGTCCTGGAGACGGTGCCCGGCCTGCACGTTTCGCGCTCCGCGAGCGCTTATGCCCCGATCTACACGTTGCGAGGCATCCGGGGGACCCTCGGCTCGCCGCATGTTCTTCTGCTGGTCAACGGCATTCCCGTGAACAACGTCTTTCTCGGCGACGGCGGCCTCATCTGGGGCGGCCTGCCGGTGGACGACATCGCTCGCGTCGAGGTGATCCGCGGCCCCGGCTCCGCTCTGTACGGCGCCGAGGCTTTCGCCGGGGTGATCAATATCGTGACCAAGACCGCGGCCGATGTCGACGGCACCTTGGTCGGAGCGCGCGGCGGCTCCCACCGGACCCGGGATGTCTGGGCGCTTCATGGGGGCAAGGTCGGGCCCGTGGACGTGAAGGCCTACGTCCGCGCCGGCGCCTCCGATGGGACGAGCCGGACCGTCTCCGCGGACAACCAGAGCGGCCTCGACGCCGCGTTCGGGACCCGCGCCTCACGCGCCCCGGGGCCGGTCAACGCGGGCGGCGAGGCCTACGACGGCAGTCTCGACCTGGCCTACGGCGGTTGGCGCCTGCGCGGCGGCTTGAAACAGCGC
>JAHFCD010000102.1 GCA_023249695.1 Elusimicrobiota bacterium | reverse complement strand
GTCCCGTCGATCGACGCGCCCCGCGCGCTCGCCGCCGCGCCCTCGGCCCTGACGCCGGCCGCCTCGTCCATCGCCGCCGCGAAGGACGAGGCCCCGAAGACCGAGCCGGTCGCCGCAGCCGCAAAATCCGCGGCCTCCGAGACCGGACCCATCACGCTCTCCGCCGGCCTGCGCACCGGCCGCGTCGCGAACAAGGCCGCCGCGATCATCTCCGGCGTCCGCGCCTTCTTCGGCGGGAAGTCGGTCGAGGTCGTCCCGGCCGCCTCGGAAGCCCTGGTCGCCGGCAAGCTCTCCGCGCCCCACGCCTCCGACCTCGAACCGTCGACCGGCGAAAACGCCGTGCTTCACCCGCAGGCCGGCGGCGGCGTCAACGAGCCGCCGGCGCCGCCCCAGAAGCCCAACGAGCCCGCTCCCAAGGGCAAGGGCTGGTTCGGCCTCGGCGCGACCGTCGCCGCCCTCATCGGCGGCATGCTCGTCATGCAGCTCGGCCTCGAGGCGCAGGGCGCCGCGATGGCGCAGCTCACCGAGGACGCCTTCGGCGACTTCTCCATCCTGGCCCAGGTCGCGATCTTCGCGAGCATCGGCAGCATGATCGGCCAGCAGCTCGCGCAGTTCTTCAGCGCCAAGTTCGGGCTCACGAAGACCTTCTACGCCGCGCACATCTTCCGCGCGGTCTCGCTCGGAACCATGGTCTTTCTGCTCGGCACCGGCCACATGGCCCTGCCTTTGATGTTCGTGTTCTACGCGCTCAACGGCGTGGTCACCGGCATCGCCGCCACGGCGCAGGGCACCCTCCAGAAATTCCTCCTGGCCGAGCAGGGCGTCAGCCAGCAGAAGTTCCGCACCTGGTGGCAGTTCCTCGCCGAGGTCTTCGGCGTCCTCGCGCCGATGGTCCTGGGCGCCCTCGTCGTCTCGATCGGCGCCGGCTGGATCACCGCGATCTACCCCGCGACGATCGTCGTTGCCTTGATGCTGTTCCTGATGCTCAAGGTCATCCCGCTCAGCGCCGCCAAGCGCATCGAGAACATGCTCCCGGACGCCGTCAAGGCTCCGGCGGCGGCCCCCGCACCCGGCGCGCCGAAGGTCGGCGCGTGGCAGAGGATCAAGAACGCGTTCAATCAGATTTTCAACAACATGGAGGAGGGGAAGGACTTCGTCTTCAAGAACCCCGTCCTCAAGTACTCCCTCGCGGGCGCCGTGATCTTCGACCTGATGAACGTCCTCATCTACCGCCTCATCACCCCCGGCTACGGCAAGCTCGTCGCCGGCTCGGCGGGCATGGCCGCGGTGCAGGGCAACCTCGTCGGCATGTTCAGCTTCGGCGGCCTCCTGCTCGCCGGCGTGTTCCTGCTCCTGGAGAGGCGCGACAAGAAGAAAAACGCGGGCAAGACTCCCGAAGAGCTCCTCGCGTCCGAGCGCGGCTCGATGCTGCGCTGGACCATGCTCGGCATCCCCGCGCTGGCCTTGCTGGGCGTGATGGCCTTCAACCTCGTGCTTCCCTTCGCCCCGCTGATGTTCCTGGACATCAACTGGGTCCCGAGCACGGTGTTCGCCGCCGCGCTGATCCCGTTCGGCTTCATGCAGGTCGCCGCGTCGATCAAGCTCAACTCCTTCTTCCAGGAGCGCCTGCCCGCCGACTCCGCCAAGGTCCAGAAGGCGCTCGCCTTCTCCGGCTCGGCGATGACGGCGCTCTCGATCGTGCTGATGCTGGCGCTCAAGCCGCTGTTCGGCGACATCGCCGCCTTCAACCCGTTCCCCTACCTCGCCGCCGCCCTGATCCCCGTCGGCGTCGCGTTGTTCTTCATCCAGCGCAAGCTGGCGAACGCGACCAAGCCCGAAAATCTCAAGCTCGCCGCCGACGTTCCCGGCGAGCAGACCGCCGGCGGCTTCGTCGGCGTCGCGCTCGGCGTGCTCGCCGCCGCCCTGCTCCTGAGCTTCATGCCCTTCATCCCGGGCGCCGCGGGCCTGCTCGCGGGGCTCGGCGTGCTCGGCAAGTTCGCGCTGCATCTCGCGGTCGCGCTCGCGATTCCGACGGCCGGCTGGTTCGCCGACCGCGCCCTCCGCAAGCGCGCCTCCAAATAAGGCTCGCGCTCGTGTAGGCCGGGGAGGAGGAATGACCTCCTCCGGGGACGGTCGGGATTGACCCGACCTCCGGGGTTGTCCGCGACTTCCACACCCCCTTGTCGCGGCGAACCCCAGGCCCCATCGGAGGTCATTCCTCCTCCCCGATTAAACGGCGCGAGGCTCATTTCCTCGTTGCGTGTGAGTCATATCGGCGTATCGCCGATCGCGACGGCGATCTGGCGATGAAAGGACGGCCTGAGGAAACTAATAGGGGCGATCCTTTGATAGCGGACGCGACGAGCTAAGGCCCGGCGGCGGATTCATGCCCGATGGGGCTTGGGGTTGACGCAACCATGGTCTTCATAGTTGCGTCTACCCCAGAGGCGGGTCAATCCCGCCGTCCCCGGAGGGCATGAAGCCGCCGCCGGGCCGTCATAGGCCGTTGGGCCCATGTCATGGTGGGCCCTAGGGCCCTTCCACGTGTAGGTCTTTCCGCGCATGATGCATAGGTCGTAAGGACCGAACCCCAACCCCGTCGGAGGTATTGATGTATCGCCGAGCAATCCTGCCCCTCGCCATGCTGTCATTCGCGCTTCCAGCCGCCGCGCAGTTCTCCATGAAGGAAATCGCCGCCGCCTCGAAAGATCCCAAGGCGTATACGCTCAACGAGATGTCGGTCGAGATCGTGAAGGTCGGGCCGACCGTCACGCCGACCGAAGTGACCCCGCCCGACCCCGGCGTGGGGGACGTGATCCCGATCCTCGACTCGATCGTCAACCTCGGCGAGAAGATCTGGAAGATCATCAACGACAACAAGCCCGTCGTGAACGTGAAGGTCCAGTACGCGTCCGCGCTGCCCGAAGGCATCAAGAGCTGGGCGCAGATGGGCGGCTGGCAGAGGCCCAAGGGGACGATCTACGAGCTCACGGCCAAGAACGCGTACGGCATGCAGGTCATCAAGCTGCGCTACCAGGTGCTGCGCACCACCGGCGGCAGCTATAAGGGAGCCGGCAAATACCTGACCGCGGTGACGGTCGAGCCGCTGCTCATCGAGGCCGCATGGGGCTACCACTTCAGCCTCGACGCGAACGTCCCGGACTCGAGCATCGTCAACGTGGGCACGACCGAGTCCCCGGTGGCCGCGATGACGCCGCAGCTCGGCTGGGTCATCTCGACGGCGATCAAGGAATCGCAGGGCAAGAGCATCTACTACCTGCAGGGCGACGGCGCCTTTCAGGAGATCGGCGGGCCCTTCAAGCGCGAGGACGTGGACGTGATCAAGGCCAAGATTGCCAAGGTCATGGAGGAAACGCTACCATCCAAGATGTGAGAGTCCAAAAGATAAAACAATTCAGCGTATTCATGCCGAACAAGCCGGGGGCGCTCACGCGCCTCGCGGCTTTGTTCTCTGAAAAGAGCATCAACATCCTCGGGATCGCCTCCGAGGTCCGGGACGACTCCGGCCTCGTGCGCATCGCGCTCGAAAACGACGCCGAGGTGTCGTCGATCCTGTCCGCCGCGGGCTTCTCCAGCGTGGAGACCCACATTCTCTCGGTGGAAGTCGACGACAAGCCCGGAGAGCTGCTGCGCGTCGCCGCGGCGCTCGCCGAGGGGAAGGTCAACATCACGACGGTGTACGGGACCTCGGGATCCGGGGCGCAGACGTCGAGGATTCTGATCGCCGCGCAGAACACCGACAAGGCGCTGGCGATCCTCGAACAGCTCGCCTCGGGCGCCCCCAGCGCCGCTTAAAATTCGTTAGAATACCGACTTATGTGCCGCCTTTTCGCGCAGGTCGCTCCGCAGGCCGTCTCCGCCCGCGATTTCCTCGCGGACTCGGATTTTTCCCTGCTGAATCAGGCGGCCGCCGACCCGAATAACCCCCAGAAGGACGGCTGGGGCCTCGCCTGGTTCGGGCCCGCGGGGGAGGCGCATGTGGTCAAAAGCGGACGGGCCGCCCCGGACGAGCGCGCGCGCTTCACCGCCGCGGCCGACGATGCCCGCTCCTCCGTGGTTCTCGGGCATATCCGAGCCGCGTCCAAGGGCATCGGGATCGACGACCAGCGCGCGCACCCATTCGCCGATGAAGGCTGGGTGTTCGCCCACAACGGGACTTTGTTCATCCACCGGGAGGTCGCCGCGGCCCTCGGCGCGCGCCGCGCGCGGCTGACGACCGACAGCGACTCCGAGGTCTATTTCCAGCAGTTCATGAAGTTCCGCGCCGAAGGCGCGGAGCCTTCGGCGGCCTTCGAGGCCTGCGTCGCGGAGAACTGGCGGCTCTGGGAGGCCTGCCGGTCCCGCTACCCGGAACTTTCGGCGCCGTACTCGAGTCTCAACGCCATCGCCTCCGATGGAAACGCCATTCACGCGCTGTGTCATGCCGCGCACCGCGGGCTCGCCGAGCACGGCGTCTGCCACGCCGACCAGCCCTGGTCGGTCATGAGCTACGCGATTCGGGACGGCCGCTTCCTCCTCGCCAGCGAAGGCGTCGACGGGGGGGACTGGACGCGCCTGTCCCCGCCCGAGACGATTTCCGCCGCGCCGACTTCGACCGGCGTCGACATACGCCGCCGCCCCCTTAAGCTCGTCGGCCCCCTTGGCCCAGTCCCGGAGGTCTCGCGTTCATGAAATACATGCTCATCGTCTGCGCCATCGCTGCGGCCGGCTACATGGCGTATCAGGAGTTCAAGCCGGGTCCGCCGCCGCCGCCGCCGCCGCCGCCGCCGCCCGCGATCCTGTCCGAGCCCGCCCCCGTGATCAACGCCGAAGAGCAGGCGAAGATCCTCAAGTCCTCCGAGGATCAGGACCCGAGCGTGCGCTGGGAAGCCGTGCTGCTCCTCGACAAGATGAAGTCGCCGGAGGCGATGCCGGTCATCTTCCACATGCTGAAGAAGGACCTCGATCCGACCTTGCGCATCAAGGCCTGCGAGCTGCTGAGCGACCGGAACGGTCCCGACGTCCTCGCCGCGCTCGTCGGCGCGATGAAGGACCAGGAGGCCGAGGTACGACTGGCGGCCCTGCTCGCGATCGACAAGATCGGCGACTACTCGGTGGCCGGCGCCATCGCCTCGGGCCCGATCCGGGACCAGGAAGAGTCCGTGCGCCTGCAGGCGCTCAAGACGCTGAACTCCCTGCAGGACAAGAAGCAGGCCGAGATCGAAGCCGCCCGCGTGCGCTACGAGCAGGAAAAAGCGGCCGCGGCCGAAGCGGCCAAGCAGAGGTAACCCGTGAACCGCATTTTATTCTTATTGGTCTTTCTCGGAGCGGGCGCCTACCTCGCCTGGGACCACGCGCACCCCAACCGCGAGGTGGTCGCGCCGCCGCCGCCGCCCGCGATCGTGCAGGAGCCCGGGCCGGTCTTTTCCGAGGACGAGATCAAGAAGGTCCGGATGTCGCTCCAGGACGCCGACTCGTCGGTGCGCTGGGCCGCGATCCAGCTGCTGTTCAACATCCGCGACCCCCAGCTCGGACCGAGCCTGGAGAAAATGTTGGCCGAGGACCCCGATCCCGAGGTGCGCATGAAGGTCGTCGGCCTGTTCAAGGGCCGCGAGGACCTGTCCCGCCTGGGCTCGCTCGTGCGCGGCCTCAACGACACCGACGCGAACGTGCGCATCGCCTCGCTTCAGGCGCTCGGGGACATCGGCGATCCCTCCGTCGCCATCTGGGTCACCGCCCGCCTCAAGGACTCCGAGCCGGATGTGCGCATCGAGGCGCTCCGCACGCTGGGGCGCTTTCAGGACAAGCGCAAGGCGGACTTCAAGGAGCTGGCCGACAAGCTGCGCGCCGACTACGAAGAAGCGGTCCGGCGCGCCGTCACTCACAAATAATCTTCACAGCCCATCGAGCGGAGAATCTCAGCATGGAACTGACCGGCATCAAGGAACTCAACAAGAAGGTCGCCGACGAGAGCCTGTTCGTTCAGGACCTCAAGCGGGAGATCGGCAAGGTCATCATCGGCCAGGACGAGACCCTCGACCGCATCCTCGCGGCGCTCGTCGCCGGCGGCCACGTCCTGCTCGAGGGCGTGCCCGGCCTCGCGAAGACCCTGACGATCAAGACTTTGGCGGCCTGCGTCTCCGCGTCGTTCTCGCGCATCCAGTTCACGCCGGACCTCCTGCCCGCCGACTTGACGGGAACGCTGATTCTCGATCCGAAAACCGGAGACTTCAAGCCGCGCAAAGGCCCCGTGTTCGCCCACCTCGTCCTCGCCGACGAGATCAACCGCGCGCCCGCCAAGGTGCAGAGCGCCTTGCTCGAGGCGATGCAGGAGCGGCAGGTCACCATCGGCTCCGAGACGCACAAGCTGCCCGACCCTTTCCTCGTGCTCGCCACGCAGAACCCCATCGAGCAGGAAGGGACCTACCCGCTGCCCGAGGCGCAGGTCGACCGCTTCATGATGAAGATCCGCCTCGGCTACCCGACCAAGGCGGAGGAAAAGCTCATCCTCGAGCGGATGGCCGGGGGGGCCGCGCCGTCGGTCAGGCCGGTCGCCACGCCCGAGCAGCTCCAGCGCGCGCACGCGGTCGCGGCGTCGATCTACCTCGACGAGAAGATCAAGGACTACATCGTGGACCTCGTCTACGCGACGCGCGAGCCCGAGAAGCACCGCCTCGCCTCGCACAAGCACCTGATCGCCTACGGCGCCAGCCCGCGCGCGACGATCTTCCTCGCGCAGGCCGCCAAGGCCCACGCGTTCATCAACGGGCGCGGCTACGTGACGCCCGAGGACGTGAAAACGATCGGCCCCGACGTCCTGCGCCACCGCGTTCTCATCAGCTACGAGGCCGAGGCCGAGGGCATCGACAGCGACAAGATCGTGAAGGCCGTCTTCGAGGCCGTCGAAGTCCCCTAGCGATGCTCCCGCAGGAAATCCTCGCCCAGGTCCGCCGGCTCGAGATCGTGACCGGCCGTCTCGTCTCGGAGAGCTTCTCCGGCGACTACCTGAGCGTCTTCAAGGGACGAGGCATGGAGTTCGCCTCCGTGCGCGAGTACGCGGAGGGCGACGACCCCCGGGATATCGACCGCAACGTCAGCGCCCGCGCCGGCAAGCCCTTCGTGCGGCAATACATCGAGGAGCGCGAGCTCACCGTCGTCATCGCCGTCGATCTCTCCGCGTCGCAGTCGTTCGGCTCCGCCGACCGCCTGAAGCGCGAGTCCGCGACGGAGGTCGGCGCCGCGCTCGCCTTCGCCGCCCTCCAGAACAACGACAAGGTCGGGCTCGCCGTGTTCACCGACGGCCTCGAGCGCTGGGTGCCGCCGCGCAAGGGACGGCGGCACGTGCTCGCCGTCATCCGCGAGATCCTGGCCTACGAGCCGCGCGGCCGAAAAACCGCGATCGGGCCGTCGCTCGAACGGCTGGCCCGCATGCTCAAGCGGCGCTGCATCGTCGTCCTGATTTCGGACTTCCGGGACACGGGCTTCGAG
>JAHFCD010000101.1 GCA_023249695.1 Elusimicrobiota bacterium | reverse complement strand
AACGGTCGATGCCGTGGAGGTCGCACACAACATCGAGCGCTTCCTGACCCACGAATCCTGCGGCCAGTGCACGCCCTGCCGCGAGGGCTCGAATTGGTCGGAGCGCATCCTCCACCGCCTCTTAGAAGGGAAGGGCGAGTCCGTGGATATCGATAATTTGTCGCGCGTGGGGGACAACATCACCGGAAAGGTGATCTGCGCTCTCGGTGACACGGTCGGCATGGTGCTCAAGGGCTACATCGGGCGCTATCCCGAGGATTTCAAGAAGCGGGTGAAAACCAATGGGTAAGATCGTCAAGTACAAGCTCAACGGCAAGGACGTCGAGGCGCCCGAGGGCCAGCTCGTCATAGAAGCGGCTAAGGACGCGGGAGTGGAAATCCCGCATTACTGCTACCACCCCGCCTTGGGCAACCCCGGCAACTGCCGCATGTGCATCGTCGAGGTCGCCGGCGCGCCGAAGCCCCAGGTTTCCTGCCGCACCGGCGTGCGCGAGGGCATGGTCGTCGCCTCCGACTCCGAGGTCGCCAAGCGCGCCCAGGCGTCCGCGCTCGAGCTCCATCTCGTCAACCACCCGCTCGACTGCCCCGTCTGCGATCAAAGCGGCGAATGCGGTCTTCAGGACTACTACATGAAGATCGGGCAGTACTCGAGCGAGGTGCGCGAGGACAAGGAGCACAAGGAAAAGCGCATCGTCGCCGGCCCCCATGTGATGCTCGACCAGGAGCGCTGCATCCTCTGCACGCGCTGCACCCGCTTCGTCGACAACGTCACGAAGACCCACGAGCTGGGTATTTTCGGCATGGGCCATACGGAGAAGATCGACCTGACGCCGGGCATGACCCTCGACAACGCCTATTCGGGCAACGTCGTCGACATCTGCCCCGTCGGCGCGCTCACCGACCGCGACTTCCGCTACAAGGTGCGCGTCTGGTATCTGGAGAAGACCGACTCCATCTGCACGGGCTGCTCCCGCGGCTGCAACATCTCCGTGCACGCCAACACCGCGCGGCCCTGGCACAACGACGGCAAGCGCGTCGCGCGCCTGAAGCCGCGCATGAACCTGGACGTCAACGGCTACTGGATGTGCGACGACGGCCGCTACGGCTTCTCGAGCCTCGACGCGGATCGCCTCGGGAAGGTTTTGCGGCTATCGCCGCAAAAATCCGAGATATCCTGGTTCGCCGCGGGCGTCGAATTGGCGGAGATCCTGAAGTCCTCCGGCGACGGCCTCGCGGTCGCGGCCTCCGGCATGCTGTCCAACGAGGACTGGGACGCGTATAAAGCCCTGTTCGTGGACGAACTGAACGTCAAGCGGCACTATTTCACGTCCGCGCCCGATCAGGTCGGGATCGAGGACGACCTTCTTCGCCGCAAGGACAAAGTCCCGAACTTGAAGGGCGCCGAGGCGCGCGGCTTGCTCAGCGGCGACTTCGGCGATCTCGCCAAGGATCTCGAGGCGGGCAAGATCAAAACGCTGTATGTGATCGAGCGCGATCTCTCCAAGGTCTGGGGCGACAAAGCCGCGGGCCTGCTGGCCAAGGCGGGGACGACGATCCTGCAGGGGCCCAACAAGTACGCCCTGGGGGATGCTTTCGCCTATCGCCTTCCGGCGACCGCGTACGTGGAGGAGGAAGGGCACTTCACGAACTTCGAGGGCAAGATCGGCGCCTACAAGAAGGCGCTGGCGCCCATCGGCGACGCGCGCCCGGACTGGGACATCTTCGCGCTGCTCCAGAAGGCGCTGGCGGCCGGCAAAAAGCGGGAGGTCGCGGCGTGACCTTCGCGATCCCGCTGAACGACGTCCTCTTCACGACGGCCAAGGTGCTGTTCGCCGTCGTCGGTGTCGGCCTCAACATCGCGGGCTTCCTCGGCTGGGTCGAGCGCAAGCAAAGCGCCGTCCTTCAGGACCGCATCGGGGCCAACCGCGCCTCGATCTTCGGCATCAAGATTCTGGGCCTCTTCCATCCCATCGCCGACGCGATCAAGATGCTCACGAAGGAGGACTTCGTCCCGAAGGGCGCGATGAAGCCCCTTCACGGGCTCGCGCCCATGATTTCCCTGGGCTGCGCCATGTTCTGCCTCGCCGCGCTGCCATATGGAGGAACGGTCGTCGTCGCGGGTCGGCTTTACGACCTTCAGCCGATCGCGCTTCCGATGGGCGTGCCGCTCGTGCTGGCGACGCTCGCCTTCGGCGTGCACGGGGTCGTGATGGCGGGGTACGCCTCCGGCTCCAACTACGGCCTGCTCGGCGCGCTGCGCGGCGCGGCGCAGATGATCGCCTACGAGGTGTGCCTCGCCTCGGCCCTGGCCGGGCTGCTGTTCATCTACGGCACGCTCGATTTCTCCGAGGCCGTGCTGTGGCAGGTCACCCACGGCGTGTGGGGGATCGTCGTCCAGCCCCTCGCCTTTATCCTCTTCCTGACCGCCGGCGCCGCCGTCACCAAGCGCACCCCGTTCGACCTTCCCGAGGGCGAGAGCGAGATCGTCGGTTATCATGTCGAATATTCCGGCATGAAATTCGGCATGTTCCTGATGACCGATTTCTTCGAGTCCATCGTGATCTGCGGCGTGATCACCGCCCTTTTCCTCGGCGGCTGGTCGATCCCCGGCCTGGATCTCCCGTCGATGGGGCCCCTCGGCGGCTTCCTGATGGTCAACAGCTTCATCGTCAAGATGCTGCTCCTGCTCTTCCTGCTCATGCAGCTGCGCTGGACCCTGCCGCGCTTCCGATTCGATCAGCTGCTCGACCTCGGCTGGAAGAACCTCCTGCCGCTGTCCCTCTTGAACTTCCTCGCGACCGCATGGGTGGTGTACTTATGGCGATAAAAGTCCGCGTCGTCGAGCGTCCCGAGCGCACCTTCGCGACGCAGATCTATCTCCTCGAGGTCTGGCGCGGCCTGGCGATCACCTTCCGGCACCTGTTCGTGAACCTGTTCCGTCACTCGATGAAGGCGCTCGGCGTGAAGGGCTTCCTTCCCGGCGCCGTCACGATCCAATACCCCGAGGACCCCGCCGTGCTCGGCAAGCGCGCGCGCACCCGCCACCGCCTGCTCAAGCGCGACGACGGGGCCCCGCGCTGCACCGCCTGCCTGCTGTGCGAGACGATCTGCCCCGCGAAGTGCATCCGCATCACCGCCGAGAACGCCCCCGACGTGACGGTGGAGAAGCGCGCGAAGACCTTCGACATCGACCTCGGCATGTGCGTGTTCTGCGGCTACTGCGTCGAGGCCTGCCCCGTCGACGCCATCCACATGGACGCCAACGAGGTTGAGCTGTCCTCGTACAGCCGCAAGGACATGATCTGGAACATGCCCGAGCTGCTCGGCGACGTGCCGAAGCTCCCGTCCCAGGTCGGGCGCGCCGTCGATCCGCTGAAGCCGTAAGGCCGACAAGCGCCCCCGGCGGATTTGCCCTTGCGGGGGAGGGGCGGATCGACTACAGTGGGAGGGTGAGATCCCGACGCGGCCAAGCGACCGTCGAGTACATGCTTCTGCTGTGCTCGGTCACCTGCATGGTCCTGCTGACGGGAACCTTCCTCTCCAAGTTCGGCACCTCCCTGCTGGACGACATCGGCACCAAGCTCCTCGAGGCCGCGATCGTCCTCGCCATGCCTTAACCTTTCGTTCGCCTTTTGTTGGGTCGCGGCGGCCTTCCCGGGCCGCTACAATAAAGGCATGAGCATATCCGAAAAGACGTTGGGCGGCGTGTGGGGTCTCAACCTCCTGGCCATCTGCGCGGCGAACCTCAACGAGGTCCGGCATTGCCTCGCCGTGCTGCTCCTGTACTCGGCGACCTACTTCCTGTTCGCGCCTCTGCACGCGCTGATCCTCCTGTGCGTCTGGATGGCCTACGGGCTCGAACGCAGCGACTCACCGCTCTCCGACGGCACCGCGATGCGCGCGTGCGTGCGCCTGTTCTGCGCGGAAACCTTGATGTTCTGGGCGCTGTACTGGGGCATGGTGCTCGAGTTCGTGCCCCTCCACATGCGGGTGTAGGGCGTCCGTCGGGCGCCCGCGCGGCAGGTCCGCGCGAGAAGATCCAAAGAGTTCGCCTCGTCGCTTCCAACGTTGGAAGCGCCGGGGGTCGGCTCGCCCGGACGCGATGACGCGAGCTCGTGCGAGGGTCTGGCTAGGAAGCGTTTCTTCCGCTATACTGACGCCGCTCATGCCTCCCGGCTTCAAACCTCTCGCCATCGCCGACGTCATGGACATGCTCCTGGTGGGCACGCTCGTGTACGGCCTCCTGCTGTGGTTCAAGCGGACCAAGGCCGCGTTCGTGGCTCTCGGGCTCCTCCTGCTGGTCGTGGTGTACACCGTGGCGTTCGTCGCGGGCATGTACATGACCGTCCGCCTCTTCCAAGGCTTCTTCGCCGTGTTCATCGTCGCGGTGATCGTCATCTTCCAGGAGGAGATCCGCTCGATGTTCGAGCGCATCGCGGTCTGGAGCCTCACCGGCGGCGTGCTCAAGACCGCGCCGACCCACCGGCAGGTCGAGATTCTCGTGAGCTCCCTGGGCGACCTCGCGCGCGAGAACATCGGCGCGCTCGTCGTCCTGCGCGGCCTCGATCCGCTCGACCGCCACGTCGAGGGCGGGTGGGACCTGAACGGGGACCTGTCGGAGGCTCTCATCAAGAGCATCTTCGATTCGCACTCCCTCGGCCACGACGGCGCGTTCATCGTCGAGGAGGGGCGCGTGTCGCGCTTCGGCGTCCAGCTCCCGCTGTCGAAGGATTTTTCCAAGATCACCAACCTCGGCACGCGCCATTCGGCGGCCCTCGGCTTGTCCGAGCGCTGCGACGCGATGTGCCTCGTCGTCAGCGAGGAAACCGGGAAGATCTCCTTCTCCCTGCGCGGCGACCTGGTGGCGGTCAAGGACCTCGAGGAGCTGCAGGACGGCATCGAGATCTTCCTGACCAAGCATCTGCCCAAGACGCCGCAAAATCAGATCTATCACTTCCTGACCGACAACATGCGCGAGAAGGCGACCGCGACCGTGGTCTCGATCCTGCTCTGGGTGTTCTTCGTCGGCTTCGGGGCGGGACGATGAAGCCCGGCTTCCACGCGCGCCGCCTGGTCAAGCTGTTTAAAGAAAAGGGCAAAGCCCTTTCGCCGCTCACGATCCTGACCCACGACCACCCCGACCCCGACGCGCTGGCGAGCGCCTGGGCGCTCGCCCATCTCGCGCAGACCGTGGGGAAGATCCGCACGCGCATCGTGTACGGCGGCATGATCGGCCGGGCGGAAAACCGCATGATGGCCGAGCGCCTGCTGGTGCCCGCGCGCCCGCTGCGCAAGGGCGAGCTCGCGGGCGTCCCGCACCTGGCCCTCGTGGACACGCAGCCGCCCTTCAAGAACAACCGCTGCCCTCCGCGCCGCACACCGGATCTGATCCTGGATCATCACCCGCGCCACGCCGACACGCACTCCGACATGGCCCTCATCGACGAGGGCGTCGGGGCGACGACGACCATCCTCGTCGAGGCCCTCATGGCCGCCGGCGTCCGCATCCCGGGCCGCCTGGCCACCGCGATCGTCTACGGCATCGGCTCGGAGACGCAGAACCTGGGCCGCGAGGCGACCAAGCGCGACATGGAGGCCTATCAGGCCCTGTGGCCGAAAGCGAACATGAAGACGCTGTGGCGCATCTCCTATCCGCAGCGCTCCGAGGCGTTCTTCATGACCTTGGCCCACGCCGTGCGCGAGGCCTTCGTGGCCGGACGGGTCGTCGGCGCGAACCTGGGCGAGGTCAACACGCCCGACCGCGTCGCGCAGATGGCCGACTTCCTCCTGACGCTGGAGAAGATGCAGTGGTCCATCGTGACGGCCCGCTACCAGGGCCGCCTGCACGTGTCCCTGCGCGCCAACGATCCCGGGGCGGGCGCGGGGCGCCTGCTCAAGCGCCTGCTCGGCGGCGGCAATCGCGGCGGGGGGCACGGGATGATCGCCGGCGGTTCCCTCGAGATCGGCGCGGACGCCGCGGAGAGCGCGTGGCGCGACGCGGAAGAGAAGATCGTGACCGACTTCCTCGCCCATCAGGGCTTGAACGCGATAGACCGCCGCCGCCCTTTTCGCGGCGCCTGAGATGCCGGCGCCGATCGTCCGCCGGGTCTTCGAGACGGCGGCCCTGGCGCCCGAGCGCGAGGCCCTGGCGTGCGGGACGCAGCGCGTCGCCTACGGCGCGCTGAAGGCCGGGACCATCGCCGCCGCGCGATTCCTGGCCGGCCAAGGCGTGCGCCGCGGCGACCGCGTCGTGCTGGCGGCGCGCAACCGCCGCCCGGACTTCGTCTACGGCTACCTCGCCTGCCACGCGCTCGGCGCGATCGCCGTGCCCGTCGATTGGGGGATCCCCGGCCCCGCGCTCGCGGACATCGTGAGCCTGACGCGCGCCCGGCTCGCCTGCGTCGAAACCCCCGCTGAGCCCGGCTGTCCGGCCGAGCCGATGGAGGCGCTCGCCGGCGGCGGCGCGGGCGCGTTCGAGGCGGCGGAGACGGGGCTCGACGAGGCGGCGGACATCCTCTTCACGGGCGGCACCACCGGGCGTCCGAAAGGGGTCGTGCAGACGCACCGGAATATCGTGGCGTTCGCCGCGGGACGGGCGTCCGTCGTCGGGCCTTCGGCCGGGGATCGCCTCGTGCTGCCCCTGCCGCTGAGCCACGGCTACGGGCTGTGCCGCCTGCGCGCCACTTTGCTCGGAGGCGGGACGGTGATCCTCGTGGACGGCTTCCTCGCGCCCGGAGACGTCTTCAGGGGATTCGACGAGGGCGGGGGCACCAGCCTGTGTTGCGTGCCGTACGGGTTCGCCGCGCTCCTCGAGCTCTCGGGAGACGAGCTCGGGGCCTACCGGAGCCGCCTCAAGTACATCGAAAGCGCCACCGCGCCGCTGCCCGCGGCGCACGCCGCCCGCCTGCGCGCCCTCCTTCCCGAGACGCGCCTGTTCAACGCCTATGGGATGACCGAGACGACCTCGTCGATCGCGTTCGTGGAGCTTCAGCGCGCCCCCGGCAAGGCGGCGTCCGTCGGCCGGCCCGTCCCGGGCGTCGAGATTCGGATCGTCGACGAGCTCGGTGCGCGCGTTCCCGACGGCGTGGTCGGGCGCGTCCGCGTCCGCGGCGAGAGCGTCATGAAGGAGTACTGGGAGGATTCGGCCCGCACGCGCGAGGCCCTCGAGGGCGGCTGGTACGCCGCGAACGACCTCGGCTGTCTCGACGCCGAGGGCTATCTGTTTTTAAAAGGCCGCCCGGAGGAGCTGATCAACGTGGGCGGCCTGAAGGTCGCGCCCGCCGAGATCGAGAACCTCTTGCGGGAGCATCCCGCCGTCGCCGACTGCGCCTGCGTCGGGGTGCCGGACCCCGCGGGCTTGACGGGGGAACGAGTCAAGGTGTTCCTCGTCCCGGCCCCGGGACCGCGCGCCAAGCCCGGCGACCGCGAGCTCTCCGATTGGCTGCGCGCCCGGCTCGAGGCGTACAAGCTTCCCGCGCAGATCGTTTGGATCGACGCGCTGC
>JAHFCD010000578.1 GCA_023249695.1 Elusimicrobiota bacterium | reverse complement strand
ACCGCTCGAGAAGGACATACGCGCCTTTCACGATCGGATGCTGGCGGTCGTGAAAGCCGAAGCCGTGGAAGGTGTGGACCACGACCGGCACGCCGGCCAGGGCCGCCGCGACCCGGGCGAGGATGCCCGCCTTCGAGCTGTGCGTGTGCACGACGTCGGGACGCTCGCGCTGGAACAGGCTCCACAGCTCGAGCAGGGCGAGGAGATCGCGCAGCGGAGACACCTCGCGCACCAGGGAGTCGAGGAAGACGGCGCGCACGCCGCGGTCGGCGCGGACCTCGGCGTCGAAGAAACCGCCCTCGCCGCAGACCAGCAGGGCGTCGAAGCGCGCGGGGTCCAGGCGGCGCACCGTGTAAAGCGTGTTCTGCTGGGCGCCGCCCAGGTCGAGACGCGTGACCACGTGCGCGACTTTGATCCGCACGGGGCGATTCTACTTCTTATCGCGCGGCGGGGTCGACGGCGGCTTGGCCTGGCGGAAGTTCAGCTTGCGGCGGTACGGGCCGAGGCCGCGGTGCTCCGGGGCGGACGCCGCGGGCGGATGATTCACGTCGCGGATCTCGTACTTCGGGAAGTAGCGCTTGACGATGTCGCGCCAGCCCGCGCCGAGCGCGGCTTGGCCGTTCGCCCCCAGCCGGGAGAAGCCCAGGCCCGAGCCGGTGCCCGCGCCCCAGACGAGGAGGCGCGACAGGTCCTTGCCGTCGTAGACCGGCTGGAGCGTGAACAGGGTCGAGCGCAGGCTCCCCGGCGACAGGAAGCCCTGGATCGCGGCGAAGCCGGTGAAGACGACGGAGCCGTCGACGCCGGAGACCTCCAGCGCCTTGACCCGGCCGGTCGCGGTGCGGCTCAAGACCCGGACCGAGCGCAGGCGGCCGACCTTCTTGACCGCGTCGGCGCGGTCGCGCAGGTCGCGCGCGTCGAGGACGCGGACCCAGCGCACCACCGCCGCGAGCGGCCCGGGGGCGGCCTCGCTGTACAAGCCGGGCGGCGGCGCGTCGTGGACGAAGCGCTCCAGGTCCAGCGGGGTGCGCCAATCGGCGAGAGGCTGGGCGGCGTCGACCACGGAAACGAGGTCCTCCAGGCCCGGCTCGCCGGAGGCGGCGCCGTCCTCGGTGCGGCCGCCGCTGTCCTCGTGCTGGGGCGCGCGCGCGACCAGTCCCGCCCGGCCCAGCACCATGCCCTCGGTCGCGACGACGGCGTCGCCGGCGGAACGCATCTCGCCGCTGACGCCCAGCGAGGCCTGCGTGCTGCGGTCGTCGAGCAGGTCGAAGCGCTCCAGGTTCGGAGCGTGATGCCCCATCGCCCACAGCGCCGCGGTGCGCGAGACCACCGCCTGCGCCTTGAGGGCCTCCGGAGGGCTGCCGTCGGGCAGGGCCAGGGAGACGACGCCGTACAAGTACTCCTCGAGCGGGACTTCCTCGACCAGCTCGAAGCCCCACGGATTGGGGATCACCTCGACCGAGCCGCGCACCTCGCGGTCGCCGATGTCCACGCCGACGATGTCGCTGATGCGGGGACTCTTGATCAGCACCGAGCCGAGCTTGGCCGAGGGCACGAACTTGAAGGGCTGCTTCGACACGAACAAAAGGTTGCGCGCGGAGTCGCGGACCTCGATGACGCCGGTGTCGGGGCGGGCCTCGATTCCCCACTGGTCGAGGGCGTTGCCGTTGTCGCGGATGGCGCCGAAGGCGGCCGCCGTCACCTTGAACGGGGAGTTCACCATCAGGTAGCAGCGCGTCATCGTCGCGGGCTTGCCGTCGGGCGCGCCGAACAGACCGACGCGGACCGTCCGCGGCGCCCCGGGCGCGGGCGGCTCCTCGCCGGCGGGGTTGAGCGCGGGGCGCGCGATCCGGCGCACGCCCGAGGCCTCGTCGGGGTCGCCGACGATGAAGGACGCGTTGCGCTTGAGGATTTTGAGCGCGTCGGGGTCCTTGGGGTCCAGCGCCAGCGCGCGGCGCGCGGCCAGCCACGCGCCGCGGTTGTCGCCGATCTTGTCGAGCAGGCGCGCCAGCCCGCGCAGGGCCTCGCGGTCGTAGGGATCGACGTCGAGGGCCTGGCGCAGATAGCTGAGCATGGAC
>JAHFCD010000100.1 GCA_023249695.1 Elusimicrobiota bacterium | reverse complement strand
TTCCCGGCGCGGATATCAGCGCTCGACGCGGATGCCGTCCTCCGCGTCGTCGAGCCGCTGCAGCGAGGGAGCTACAATTCGCTCTCGGCCGCCTACTCGATCCTGGCCCTCGACGCGTACGCGGCCGCCGCCGGAGACCTGATGCCCGGCGAGGCGCGCGTCGACGAGATCCTCGAGGGCGGCGGCCGGCGGGCGCTCGTCCTGCCGCCGGGCCTGTTCCCGAAAGCCGCGTTTACGCCCGCGGCGAAAGCCCTCCGCATCGAAAACAACGCGTCGCGTCGCCTGTTCTATCAGACGACCCAGTCGGGCTACGACCTCGCCCCGCCGGCGGAGCCGGTGCGCCGCAGACTCGAGGTGTTCCGCGAGATTCTCGACGAGAAGAACCGCCCCGTGACGGCGGCCGAGCTCGGGCGGGACTACACGGTGCGACTGCGCCTGCGCTCGCTCGACGGCTCCTCCGTCCCCCATCTCGCGGTCGTCGACCTCGTGCCCGGAGGCTTCGAGCCGGTGTGGAAGGACCGCGCGGACGACAACGAGATCCGCGGCGCCGATTACCAGGACATCCGAGAGGACCGCGTGCTGTTCTTCGGCACGGCGGGCGCCGACGTGCTCGAGCTCACCTACCGCATCAAAGCCGCGAGCCGGGGACGCTTCACGGTCCCGCCGCCCTTCGCCGAGTCCATGTACGACCGTTCGGTCTCCGCGCTCGGCTCCGCCGGCGTCATCGAGGTCAAATGAGGCCGCGCGCGGCCGCGGGCCTGGCCTTGTCCGCGCTGCTCGCGGCGGCGGCGCTCGCGCGCTCCCTCCCGCGTCCCGCGCCGCTCCGGGAAGGGTTCGCCTTCTCGCGCGCCGTGTACGCGCGCGACGGCCGCCTCCTCTATTTGAACCTGGCCGCCGACGGCCGCTACCGCTTGTGGGTCCCGCTCGGCGAGATGTCGCCGTTCCTGATCGAGGCGACCCTGCGCCAGGAGGACCGGCGCTTCCGCCTCCACCCCGGCGTGGACCCCGCGTCCCTGCTGCGCTCGGCCTGGATCACGTACGGCTCGCGGACCCGCCGCCGCGGGGCCTCGACGATCACGATGCAGCTCGCCCGTCTCAAGTACGGCCTCGATTCGAGCCGCCCCCCGGGCAAGGCCGTCCAGATTCTGCGGGCGCTTCAGCTCGAGATGTTCTACTCGAAGGACCGGATCCTCGAGGCGTACCTGAACCTCGCGCCGTACGGCGGCAACATCGAGGGCGCGGGCGCCGCGAGCCTCGCGTATTTCGGCAAGGACGTGTCCCGCCTCGACCGGAGCGAGGCGATCGCGCTCAGCGCGATCCCGCAGAATCCGATCCGCCGCGCGTTGTCGAAAAAGCTCCTGTCGGCCGCGCCGCACTTCACGCGCCGCGTCCTGGCGCGCACGCGCGACGAGCGCGTGATCTCGACCCTGGACCTCGACGCGCAGCGGCTCCTCGAGCGCCTGGTCGGCGGATACGTCGAGAGACGCCGGGACCAGGGCATCAAGAACGCGGCCGCGATGCTCGTCGACTTCACGTCGATGGAGGTCGTGGCCGCGGTCGGTTCGGCGAATTACCGCGACGACGCGATCCTCGGCCAGGTCAGCGCGCTGACGGCGCGGCGCTCGCCCGGCTCGACGCTCAAGCCGTTCGCGTACGCGCTGGCCTTCGAGCAGGGGCTCATTCATCCGGAAAGCCTGCTCAAGGACGCGCCCGCGGCCTTCGGCGCCGACCATCCCGAGAACTTCGACGGGGATTTCGCGGGGCCGTTGCCCGCGCGCGAGGCGCTGATCAAGAGCCGCAACGTCCCCGCGGTGACCCTGGCGGCCGCCCTCGCGGCTCCGGGGCTCCACGGCTTCCTGAAAGCCGCCGGCGTGGATCTGCCCTTCCCCGCCGAGCGCTACGGCCTCGGCCTCGTCCTCGGCGCCGGCGAAACGACGATGGAGGATCTCGCGCGTCTCTACGCGATGCTCGGCAACGGCGGACGGCTCCAGCCGCTGCGCCGCGCGGCCGCCGATCCGCGCGAGCCGGGCGCGCGCCTCCTGTCGCCGGACGCGGTCTTCCTGACGATGGAAAGCCTCAAGACCAACCCCCGCCCGCGCCAGTCTTTTCGCGAGGAGTGGCGGGCCGACGCGCTTCCGGTCTATTGGAAAACGGGAACGTCCTGGGCGTTTCGAGACGCCTGGTCCGCGGGGGTCTTCGGACGATACGCGCTCGTCGTGTGGATCGGAGATTTCCGAGGGGAAGGCAATCCCGCCTTCGTCGGCGCGGAGGCCGCCGCCCCTTTGTTCTTCGACATCGTCGACGCGCTGCGGGCGCGGGGACCGATGCGCGACGAGTACGCGCTCGGCCAACGCGGGCTCACGGCGGTGTCCCTCGAGGTCTGCGCCGTGTCCGGCGCGTCTCCCGGCCCGCATTGCCCCCGCCGCGCGCGGACGTGGTTCATCCCCGGAGTCTCGCCGATCGCGGCGTGCGACGTGCACCGCGAGGTTCTCGTCGACAAAGCCACCGGAAAGCGCGCCTGCCGTCACGCCGGCGCCCGCGCCGAGGTCTACGAGTTCTGGCCGTCCGATCTGCTGAGGCTGTTTCGCCAGGCCGGCATCCCCCGCCGCCGCCCTCCCGACTTCGCGCCCGAATGCGGCCTGGCCGACCGCGCCGGCCGCGGCCTGCCCCCGCGCATCACGTCGCCGCTCAACGGCGTCACGTATCACGCGAGCGCCGCCGCTCCGGGCGCCATTCCGCTCTCGGCCGTGGCCGACGCCGACGCGCGCGAGCTGTTCTGGTTCGCCGACGGCGCCCTGGTCGGGCATGCGCTCGCGGGCAAGCCGCTGTTCTGGACGCCGCGCCCGGGACGCAGCACGGTCCGCGTCGTGGACGATCAGGGGCGCGGCGACGCGCGCGATATCGAGGTGGCGTTCAGCGAGTGAGCTACGCGGGGATGGAGACCGGCGCGGAGCGGCGCGAGACGATGAGGACGTTGACGCGCACGGCGAAGGCCTCGTCCTGCTGAAGGACGCGGCGGAAGGATTCCTGGGGGAGCATCAGCACGACCGCCCCGTTCCCGGAGGCCTTGATCGTCGCCCCAGCGATGCCCATCTCGACGATGGACATCTCGCCGAACACCTCGCCTTCGCTCAGCTCGGCGACGCGCACCATGGTCTTGTTCGAGGCTCTCATATGCACGTCCGCCTGGCCCGTGACGACGATGTGCAGCCCGTCGACCGTCGCGCCCTTGAACAGGATGGTCTGCCCCGCTTTGAAGGACAAGACCTCCGAGACGCGGGCCAGGGCGGCCAGGTTCTCGTCGCTCACGCCGGCGAACAGCGACACGCGGTCGCGAAGGAAGGCCAGGGCATCCATGCCCTCATGATAGCTCCGGACGCGCGGCACGAACAGGGTCAAAAGACCCAGCTCGGCGGGGTCCTCGGCCGCTCAGCGGGGCGGCGTCGAAGGCTTGGCCCCGGAGTGCACGGCGACGTTCCCATCCCCATCGATCCAAAGCGCGTCGAAGTCCGCGTAGCCGGCCGGCCGCACGCCCTTCTTCTTCAACGCGTCCAGCACGGCGGCCAGCACGCGGTTCGAGGGATCCGAATCATCGCCGCCGAAAAGATACGCCTTGTCCTGGCGCCCGATCTCGACCGGCTCCAGCGTCTTGGCCGGGTCTTCCGTCGCGGCGTAGTGGCCGACCGTCGTCAATCCTCCGGCCCGCCAGACGATAAGCCCGATGCACGGACCCGCGCCCATGCTGCCGGCTTGAAATCCCATCGGGATCGGGCCGAAATCCACGGTATTGCCGGCGGCCGCGCTGCTCCAACGGCCTTTGGCGAGCACGATGACGGCCGGGTCGAGACGGGGGGTTCCCCGGAAGAGCTCTTTCTTCTTGGGCGGCCGGGTGACGACCGCCACCGCGTCATCCATGAATCCCCGCGCGGCATTGTCGCGCGTGGCGACGACCGTGACGCCTTTGTCCTCGGAAAGCGCCGGCACGGCGAGCGTCAGGAGGAGCATCGTCGCCGGGGAGAGCCACGCGCGCATGCGGCAAGTATGACCCCGCCGCGGCCCCCTGTCAAGACGCCGAACTACGGCTTGCGCGAGGCGATCAGCGCCTTTACCCGGTCCACGAATTCCGGGCTTTCGTTCAGCAAAACGCGGAAGGCGTCCTGGGGGATGTTCAAGACGTACGTCCCGTCCTCGGTCGCCTTGATCGTCGCCCCGGCCGTGCCGTTCTCGATGATCGACAGCTCGCCGAACACGTCGCCCGAGGCCAGCTCGGCGACCTGGACGATCGGCTGGGACGCAGGCTTGATGAAGACCCCGGCTTTGCCCACGGCCATGACGTGAAGGCCGTCCACGGTCGCGCCCTTGAACATGATGGTCTGCCCGCTCTTATAGGAGCTGAGGGTGGCCTCCGTCGCCAGAGCCGTCAGGTGCTCCTCGGAGACGCCGGCGAACAACGCCACTCGTTCCCGAAGAAAAGTAAGGGCGTCCATGTTCATACTTTAACAAAAGCGACGCGCCCCTTTGTTAAACTTGCCGGATGACCGATCCCGGGCGCTTGTTCATGTTCGGCGTGTACGGCCTCAAGCCGTCGCGCCAGACCGTGTCCTTGTTCAAGTCGACCGGCGCGACCGGCGTCCTCCTGCTCGCGCGCAACATCGAGACGCCCGCTCAGACCAAGGCCTACGTGTCGGAGCTCGAGCAGCGCCTCGGCCGCCCGCTGCTCGTCGCCATCGACCACGAGGGCGGCTGGGTGCTTCGCTTTAAGAGCGGGGTCACCCCCTTCCCCGGCAACGCGGCACTGGGGCGCGCGCGCGATCCCAGGCTCGCGTACGCCGTCGGCCGCCAGATGGCGCGCGAGCTCGCGCCTCTGGGCATCCGCATGAACCTGGCGCCCGTGCTCGACGTGGCGACCGAGGATTACAACCCCGGCATCGGTATCCGGTCCTTCGGACCTGATCCGAAACTCGCCGCGCGCCTCGGCGCCGCCTTCGTCCGCGGCATGCAGGACAGCGGGGTCTCCGCCTGCGCGAAGCACTTCCCCGGCAAGGGCGCGGCGACCGTGGACGCGCATATCGACCTGCCGACGATCAGGCTTCCGCGCGCCGCGTTCTCGCGCACCCACCTTGCCCCCTTCCGCGCCGCGTGCGCCGCGGGCGTCGACGCGGTGATGACCTCGCACGTCCGCTTCCCCACGTTCGACAAGGAGGTGGCGACGTTCTCCCGGAAGATCGTGGGCGACGTCCTGCGCGGAGAGCTCGGCTACGACGGCCTCGTCGTCAGCGACGACCTGTGCATGGGCGCGATCACCAAGCGCTGGCCGGTCGCCGAGGCGACGCTCAAATGCCTCGACGCGGGCCACGACGTGCTGATGATCGCCCACGACCTCCAGGGCATGACCGACGCGGTCGCTCTCCTCAGGGAGGCCGGCGCGCCCGAGAAGCAGCTCGCCGCCGCCGACGCCCGCATCACCCGCCTGCTCCACCGCCGCAAGGCGCCCGCGGCCAAGCTCGCCGAGGGCGCCAAGCTGTCCGCCCGGATCGCGGCGCGCGCCGTCGTCTTGGCGCGGCGCGGCGCGACGGCCCTGCCCGTGCCGCTGTCTCCGGAAACCCTCATCGTGCTCCCCGACTTCCGCGAGGTGCGCGAGCGCTTCACGTTCGAGGGCGGCTACGGCGGCCCCGAGGCCCTCGCGCGCCGTCTGGCGCCCGGCTGCGCGTTCGCGCGCGCGCCGATCACGACCGCGGAGCTCGGCCGCCTGCCCGCGCTCGCCGCCGCGGCGAAACGCGTGGTCTTTCTGTCCTTCGAGGCCCGGCGCTTCCCGGGCCAGGCCGCCGCGCTGAAGCTTCTCGCCGGAACGGCCGCGGCCAAAACCGCCGCCGTTTTGATCCGGTCCTCCTGGGACCTCGACCTTTGCCCCAAGTCCATGACCGTCGTGGACGCCGCCGGCTACCGCCTCGTCAGCCTCGAGGCGGCGCTGTCCCGCGTCTTGGCCCGGAGAAAATAATGATCACCGCCGTCCTCGCCGCTTCGCTTCTGCTCTTCCGGACCTCGCTCCCCGCGCGGGCGGCGGAGACGCCCGCGGCCGCGCCCAGCGTGACCGTCTTGAAGGACCGCTTCATCGAGGCCACCAATTCCGCCGAGCGGACCAAGATCCTCGATCTGATCGCCAGGACCGCGCCGGTCTCGGGGCAGGACGTGGCCCACCTGTTCGACCTGTTCTCGCGCTTCACGGACACGTACACGCGCGACTCGGTCATGGCCTCCCTGGCCCGCATCGCGCCGGCGAGCCCCCAGCTCGAGCCGATCTTCATGACCTACCTGCGCCAGCCCGAGCCAGAGGCCCAGCTGTTCGGCGTCAACGGGGCCTTCCGGCTGCGCGCGCGCGCGGCCCTGCCCATGATCCGCGCCATCGCCGGCCGCAAGTTCGGCGCGAGCAGCGTCACCGAGAACAACATGATGACGGAGCGCAACTCCTGGTGGACGCAGTACGAGGCGCTGTCCGTGCTCGCGCAGTGGGAGCCCGAGAAGTCCCTGCCCTTGCTGGAGAGCAAGAGCCTGGAAAGCCCGAAGGTCGGGGCCCTGCTCGGCCGCTACTACTGGAAGCAGACCTTGCCCAAGCTCCGCGCCTGGAGCGCTTCCGGCGACCTGATCGCCAGCGAGCGCGCCGCGCTCGCCGTCGCGGCCCCGATCGACCTCGCGGACGCCCGCGCGACCCGAGTCCAGATGCTGGCCCTGCTCCGCGACCCCAAGGTCGACGCCGAGATCCGCCACCACATGGCCCTCAAGATCGGGGTCTCGTCCACCGACGAGGAAGCCGAGGCGCTCGTGCGCGAGCACGACGCCGTCACGAACGATACCGAACGGCTGTATTGGGCGACCGCCGCCTTCAGCTCGCGCAGCCCCAAGATCATCCCTTTCCTCGTCCGCTACGCCCGCCAAACCGGCGATGAAACCATGCGCCGGGGCGCCGCCGCCCAGCTCGTCGACATGGTCGGCGAAGCCGAGGCCCGAACCCTCATCGAGCCCGAAAAAAAGAAGTAAAATAGGCCCGTATGGAAGAAGGCTTATTCTGGTGGGCCGTGGGCCTCTGCGTCGTCCTCTTGGCCGCCCTCGCCCTCACTCTTCGCCGGCTCTATTCCTTAGAAGCGTCCCGGCCCGCGTCCGCCCCCGCCCCGGCGCGCGCCCCCGAGGGCTGGAGCAAGCTCGATGAGCTCCTGAACATGCTGCTGGCCCTTCAGGAGCACGGCGTCTCCCATTCGGGAGCCATCTCCCGGGAGGAGTTCGGCCGCGCGGTCCTCGACTGCGCCTGCCAGCTGATGAAGTGCGACCGCGGCTCGGTCATGAACTGGGACGAGAAGGAAGGCTGCCTGAAGATCGTCGCCGCGCGCAGCCTGATCATGGAGAACGCGCAAAAGCTCTTCCTCAAGCCCGGGGAAGGCGTCGCCGGCAAGGCCTTCGCCTCCGGCCAGCCGATCTTCGTCGCCGATCCGGCGAAGGACCCGCGCTACCTCGAGCCCTCGACCGGCGACGTCGAGCCCTTC
>JAHFCD010000099.1 GCA_023249695.1 Elusimicrobiota bacterium | reverse complement strand
ATGACCGGCTTCCCTTCCCAGGCGCGGCCCGCGCCGGACTTTTCCCACAGGAGCGAGGTTTCGAAGGGCTTCTTCGCGCCGCCCTTGTCCGCGGCGACGAGCGCGTCGATGTCGGCCGAGTTCTTCGCGTCGGCTTCCTTTAGATTCGCCGCGTCGATGCGATAGTCCTCGGGCCAGATCGTGCGCGCGACCAAGGTCTTCACGCCGTCGATCTCGACGAATTCGCCGCGAATGCGGACGGTTCGGCCCTGAAGATAGGCGAGGCTCGAGGCGTCGTAGAAGGACCGGTTCGAATCGATCTTGGCGGCGAGGGCGAAGGGCATGACGGTTCCGTCCTTCAGCGTGACCGAGGCGCCGTCCGCGGAGAGCTTGACCCCCTCGATCATCTCGCGCGAGCCGATCCAAACGAGGCCCGCGGGTCCCGACTTCGGGGCGGCGATCACGTCGTCCTGGAAGTACCACTTGCCCTGCTCGGGGGCGCGGCAGAGGGCGCAGCGGCCCGTGCCGAGCTCGAAATCGGACTCAGGGTAAAGCCCGAGAAAACCGCTCGTGATCCCGCGGGCTTTCTCGCCCGCGATGGCCGTCGGAGCGGTGGAGACGAGGACCGTCGCGGCGGGGGCGGCGGGGGGAAGCGCCGCCGGCGAGCGACGGAAGCTCCCGGCGACGGGAGCCGCGGCTCCGGCTCCGAACAGCCGCGAGCCGTCGAAAACCGCGTCCGGGGCGGCGGAGGCCCCCAGGACCAAGGCGAGGAGCAGGGCGCCGGGCGCGAGGATTTTCATCACCTGATTATTATAACCGACCCGCGTCCCGATTCATCCTAAAGTTACCTTTCCTCCATGGTGTTGAGTCGAGCTCCGGGCTATCGTGTATCAAGGCCGGTGGGAGGAGCTATATGAGGAGACACACGCCGGACGCGTTCGACACGGCCGTGCAGAAAGGAAACCTGTGGCTCAAGGACATCGAGAAGGCCGGGAAGCTGCGCAGCCGGTTCCAGGCCTACGCGGTGCTGCGCTGCGTGCTTCACGCGTTGCGCGACTGCCTGCCTCCCGCCGAAGCGGTCAAATTCTCCGCCCAGATGCCCTTGCTCGTCAAAGGCGTGTTCTTCGACGGGTGGAAGGTGACGCCCAAGCCGCTGCGCCTGAGCCGGGAGCAGTTCCACGCGTATGTCCGGCACAGCCTCCATGACCAGGCCGGCGTCGAGCCGTTCCGGGCGCTGAAGGCCGTCCTGACCGCGCTTTACCTGCATATGGGCCCGGCGGTGCTCGCGACGCTTCAGCTCGTCCTGCCCCGCGAGGTCCACGCCGAGGTCCGCGCGGCGCTCGCGGAGATATACGCGGAGGCGGTCGTTCAAAAGGCGGCGGCCGGCGGGGAGTGGCAGGCCAGCGAGCTCGGCGGCCCGTTCGGTGAATAGCGACGTCGAGCCACCCATGGACTTCCTTCGCCCGAATTGATAAATTCCGCCATGGCCAAAAAAGTCCTCGTTATCGACGATGAACCCGAGATGCTCAGCCTGGTGAAGTACACGCTCGAGCACGGCGGTTTCGAGGTGTACACCTGCGACAACGGGCGGCATGCCTGGGATGAGATCGCCAAGGTCAAGCCCGACGTGCTCGTCCTCGACGTCATGCTGCCCGGCATCGACGGCTACTCTCTTCAGCTCAAGATCGCGGCCGAGCCGACCACGAAGGATCTCCCGATCGTCGTCCTGACCGCGCTCGAGCCGTCGAAGACGCTCTTCCAAAAGTTCCCGCAGGTCGTCGGCTTCATGACCAAGCCGTTCAAGACCGAGGAGCTTCTGAAGACGGTCACGGACGCCTCCGCCCGGGTCCCGGGCTGACGGTCATGGCCGAAGAGCCCAGCTACGACGCGATCGTCGTCGGCGCCGGCCCGGCCGGCCTCTCCGCCGCCATCATCAT
The DNA here is from genome assembly GCA_023249695.1 of Elusimicrobiota bacterium. Taxonomy (GTDB): domain Bacteria; phylum Elusimicrobiota; class Elusimicrobia; order UBA1565; family UBA9628; genus GWA2-66-18. Next base: position 5,623 of record JAHFCD010000099.1, on the reverse strand, counting down.
GGCCCGCGCGGGCCTGAAAGTCGTCGTCCTCGAGCGCGGCGAGTATCCCGGCGCCAAGAACGTGCAGGGCGCCGTCCTCTACTCGAAGATGCTCCACGAGATCGTGCCCGAGTTCTGGAAGCTCCCCGACGCGCCCGTCGAGCGCCCCGTCGTCGAGCAGAAGACCCTCATCACGACCGAGGACTCCTACGTCACGGTCGGCTACAAGTCCCTCAAGTTTCTCGAGGGCGTCCCGAACTGCTACACGATCATCCGCGTGCACTTCGACCAGTGGTACGCGAAGCAGGCCGAGGCCGCCGGCGCCGAGGTGTTCTGCGGCGTCATGGTCACCGGCGTGGTCAAGGACGCCTCCGGCAAGGTCACCGGCATCAAGACCTCCGACGGCGACGAGCTGACCGCGAACGTCGTGATCGCCTGCGACGGCGTCAACTCGATCATCGCGCAGAAGGCGGGCTTCATTGACGAGCTGAAGTCCTCCGAGGTCGCGCTGGGCGCCAAGGAAGTCATCGCCCTGCCGTCCTCCGTCATCGAGGACCGCTTCCAGCTCAGCCCCGGCGAGGGCGCGACGATGGAGATCTTCGGCTCGACCTCGCTCGGCATGCTCGGCTACTGCTTTCTCTACACGAACAAGGAGTCGCTGGCGCTCGGCGTCGGCTGCAAGCTGTCCGACTACCAAAAGAAGGGCCTGCGCCCGTCCGATCACCTCGAGTACGTGAAGCAGCACCCGCTCGTCAAGAAGCTGATCTCCGGCGGCAAGACGCTCGAGTACTCGGCGCACTTGATCCCCGAGGGCGGCTACAAGTCCATGCCGCCGCTCGCCTCCGACGGCTTCCTCGTCGCCGGCGACGCCGCGCAGATGACGAACCCCGCCTACCGCGAGGGCAGCAACCTCGCGATGACCGCGGGCAAGCTCGCGGGCGAGACCGTCATCGAGGCGAAGAAGAAGGGCGACTATTCGAAGGCGACCTTGTCCGCGTACGTGGACAAGCTCAATAAGTCCTACGTGCTTCCCGACATGGAGGACATCCAGGACCTCGAGCATCACGTCGAGAACTCTCCCGGCTTCCTCGAGTTTTACCCGAAGCTCGCCTGCGAGCTGGCCCAGCTGCGCTTCTCGGCCGACGGCGTGCCCAAGCGCCACCATCTGAAAACGGCGCTCGGCATGGTCGCCAAGCGCGGCTTCCTGCGCGTCGCGCGAGACCTGTTCCCGCTTAGGAAGGTTGCGATCTAACATGGATATCAAGGACATCAAGATCGAGACAACCGTCGAGGCCAAGCTCGGCACGCTCGAGTGGAAGAAGCAGCCCGAGGCCAATATCCACCTCAAGCAGTCGGGCGCCGACTCCCCGTGCGTCACCACCTGCAAGGACAAGCCCTGCACGACCGTCTGCCCGGCCAAGGTTTACGAGTGGGAAGCTTCCCACAACAAGATCATCGTCAACTACGAGAACTGCATCGAGTGCGGCGCCTGCCGCATGCTCTGCCCCTGGGACAACATCACCTGCGAGTGGCCCGGCGGCGGCCAGGGCGTGAAGTACAAGTACGGCTGACGCCCCTGGCATAACGCGGGTTCCGGGGGTATACTGCGGCTGAGGCAACCCCCCTCATGTCCCGAAGCCTTCTCCCCGTTTTTCTCGTCCTTTTCCTGGCCGCCGCCGTCCCGGCGAGCGCCGGTCCCGACGACCTGTTCGACGCCCTGGGACAGGGTGCTTTTCAGCCGGGCCAGAAGGAGTTCATCCTCTCCCTCGACGGCGGCCGCTACGGGCTGCGGGACGGCCGGATTTTCGACGCGCGCTCGGCCGATCCGGCGCGGCGCCTGCTCACGAACGCGAGGGTCGCGGAGCTGCTGGCCGGGCCGTCGCGCGGCTCGCGGCCAGACGCTTCCGTCGCCGCGTTGGGCGACGCCGGGTACCAACGGGCGATGGCCCTCGTCGCGAAGAGCCCGGCGCCGAACCTCAATTTCGACGGCGGGGTCTCTCACGCCGGCGTCATCCGCGGCCCTCCGGCCGCCGCGGCGGGAACCGCCGGGGCCGCCGGCGCGGCGGCGCCCAGCGCGCCCGCGGACCTTCAAGCCCGGCTCCTTCAGAGGCTCGTCTTCAAGGGGACCAAGCAGGATCGCGAGGCGCTCGGCGAGGCCGTAGGCCTCATCCTCAAGACCAAGACCGGACGCGAGCTCGCGGGCGAGTTCGTGAAAGAAGGGGCCGCCGCCGAGTTGAGCCTGGGGGCCATCAGCAACTCCGGCGAGACGCATGTCGCGAAGGTTCCCCCCGAGGTGACGCTCAGCCGGGAGTATCTCGGCAAGGAACCGGAATATTCCCGTCCCGCGATGGCGGGAACCCTGGCCCACGAGCTGTTCGGCCACGCCTTCGAGGTTTACCGCGCGAAGAAGGCGGGGCTCCCCGAGTTGGCGAGGTATCATTACCGCGGCGACGAGCTCGGCGCTCGGCTCATCGACTGGCAGGTCCAGACCGAGCTGACCGGCACCGTCGCCGACGCCAACCCGCAGGAATATCTGGACAACCCGGAGGGCTATTACCGCGGCGTGGTGACGCGGGATCCCTATTACATTCTCACCTTCAGCCCCAAGGAAATGAAGAATCCCGTGACGACTTTGCGCGGCCGGCGCAAGCTGCTCGCCGCCGACGTGGCCCGGACGGAGGCGAGCCTCGCGGACAACGAGTCTTGGCGGCCGATCCTGGCCCATTTCGTCGCGGTCCACCGCATACCGAAGTCGCGTTTCGAGGCGGCCCAGAAGGGACTCGATGACTATCTCAAGTGGGCGACCGGCCATCAGAAGAAGCTCGCCGCGAGCAAGGTTTCCCTCGAGGAGAGCATCACCTCCTGGTCGTCGCCCGAAGGCGCGAAGGAGAAGCGTCAGCTCATCGCCGCCGCGGACTCCCCGTACCTGGCCCGCTTCGAGGCCGATCTGGCCGCGCGCGCGCGGGCGCTGCGCCGCCTGCGCGCCGGACGCTCGCCCTCGTCTTCGACGGAGATCGAGATGCCGCCGCTCGTCGTCGCGGCGCCCAAGGAGCCGGCCGAGGCGCCGATCGATCTCGACGAGCTCAGCCGCATGTATCATGAAGACCTGACGAAAAACCCGGGGCACTGGAAATGAATCGATGGATTCTGGCCGGAGCGTTGATCCTGAGCACGACGGCCGCCGCGGCCGCAGGGGGGACCGTGAAGACGAAGACGCCCGCTCAGGCCGTCGCCGCGCTCGTGCGCTTCGCTCCGCCGAAAGGCTGGAGCGTCGTCGAGTACGCCAACGCCGGCGGGGCCGACCCGGTCCTGCGCTTCGAGAACCTGTCCGACGCGGTGCAGATCCGCCTGTTCGGCGCGCCCGGGTCGGACTACCCGACCGAGAAGGATTTCCTGGCCGGCCCCGCGGCCACCGAGCGGGGCGCGGCCGCCTCGGACGCCGGCACGGCGGTCGTGGCGGGAAAAAAGCTCGCGCTGCGCCGACGGCGGTTCTCGATCGAGGTCTCCGATCCGCACCATCCTTCCTCGGGGAAATCGCTCATGGGCACGGAGGTGTTCTGCGTCCTGCCGCTGAAGGACGGGCGCTTCGCCGTGCTCGCGTATCGTCGGGAGAGCCCCGTCCCGGACCTGCGCCAAAAAGGGGAAAAGGCCTGGGAGGCGTTTCTCAAGACGGTCCGCCCCAAAGGCAGGTGAGCCTAGGAGTGTGTCCGAGTAATACCTAGTGGTTGCCGTGGCGGCCGGTGTGGGGGCTGTCCCCGTGCTTCTTGGCCTTCCGCGCGTGGTGCTGATGGCGGAGCAGGCAGTAGAGGACGGCGCAAAACGCGGCGGCGACCAAAGTGAGCAGGACGAAGGTCAGGACCGGGTGCGAGGCTTTGACGATCATCGGCACGGTGATGGGATTCATGGTTAGAAGGAGTAGTTGATGTCCATGAACACCGACAGGCCTTCCTGGCCCACTCCGAAGTCGACCGAGCCGACGACCTGGGGCTTGGCGACGGCCCGGTTGGGGTTGTCGAAGACCTCGCCCAAGCCGATGAAGGGCGCCAGCTGGATCTCGGTGGTCACGCCCGCGGTCTTTTCCTCCAGGAGCTTGAAGCGCTGCTCGACGTTGACCGTGGCCATGCCGCGGTCGATGTAGCGGCCGTCGCCGTACGCGCGCAGGCTGTATTTTCCGCCGAGGCGAGACTGCATCCAGAACGGGGGCGCCTGGCCCAGAAGCTGCTCGTATTTGGCCTGGACCGCGAAGACCTTGTCCTTGTCCGACTCCCAGGGGCGGAACCAGCGGGCGTCGAGGCCGTAGCGGCTGTAGTCGTACTGGCTTTCGAAGCCCCGGATCGCGTACTCGGCGAAGGTCTGGACATAGGCGCCGCGGCTCGTCGTGACGCCGTGGTCGCGGGTGTCGTAATCGAGGCTGACGCGGTTCTCGTTGGTCTGCTGGTAGCGTTGCGACGCCTGCCCCGGGTAGGTGACCTTGAAATCCGGGAGGTTCGGCAGGGAACCCTCGGTGATGCGGCCGGACTGGTAATGCTTGGAGACATGGACGCGCCACGGCGACCCGTGGGAGAACGGCGCGCCGACGCCGAATTTATATTGGGTGTACTCCTCCCGGTAGTTCGCCTCGCCGTTCTTGGCGGAGTCCGGGCCGAAGCCGAAGAAGCGCTGGCCCGCGTCCACGTTGTACTGCAGGCGGAGGAAGACGTCGAAGTCGGTCCCCAGCAGACTGCCGTCCTCGTATTCGCCGAGCGCCTCGCGCTCGAACTTCGAATACGAGGCGCGCGCGATGAAGGTCGCGTCCTCCTGCGGATAGAAGAAGTAGCGGTAGGTCGGTATGACCGCGAAGTTCTTGTTGTAGGTCAGCGAGGGCGCGTGAATCTGCTCGATGCGGTCGTCGTTTTCGCCCTGCAGGACCCAGATCGGCATGACGCCGATCGTGACGCCGCGGTTGGGATCCGTGTCCATGATCGGCAGGCGGATGAACATGCCCCGGCGCAGCGGCTTGATCATCCAGCGGATGAGGACGGGCGTCTCCTCCGCCGCGGGCGCCTGCTGCACGGCCTTGGGAAAGTCCCGTCCGGGGATGACGTCCGGCGCCTGGGAGTCGTCGCTGGGCGCCGGCTTGGACCCGCGCGGGTTCGCGGCCTTGACGGGGCTCGTGCCGGCCGCCTTCGACGGGGCGGCCAAGAGGAAAAGAAACGCGGTCAGCGGGAGGAGGTGGCGCAGCAAGGTCGCCGATTCTACCAATCTAAGGCCCGGGGGACAAACGGGCCAGGCTCCAGCGGGCCTGCTCGGCGAGGACCGGGTCGGATCCGGCCGCGTATTCCTCGAGGATCGGACGGTAGCGCTCGAGACGGGAATTGCCCATGGCGAGCAGGGCGTTGCGCGTCAGGCGCTTGCGCACGGCCCGGGCGATGGGCAGGCCTTTCAAGCGGGCGCGCAGCCCCGCCGAGGCGGGGCCGGCGAGCTCCTCGAGAGGAAGCTCGGTCGGTATTTTCGCGCGCGGCAGCGCGCGCGCGGGCTTCTCGAAGCGGTTCCAGGGGCAGACCTCCTGGCACACGTCGCAGCCGTACACCCAGTCGCCGACGCCCTCGCGGAAGGCCTCGGGAATCGCGCCCTTCGATTCGATCGTGAAGTAGGCGATGCACTT